>CAZZXJ010000189.1:0-10154 GCA_964657905.1 uncultured Stigonema sp. | reverse complement strand
CACGAGCGAACCGCATTTTGGCTCGTAATAATTACGAATTACGTTAGCGTTAGCGGGTACCCCCGCGTCGGCACGAGCGTCATTATCGCGTTACGAATTATTTTGACTCTGCTTACGACTAAAACAAGCGCTATAGTAACGGTAAGTAAAGTAGTGATGTTTTAAACATACGCTCCCTTAGTGCGTTTACGCTTTCTCATCTTCACTTATGACCTCGTCAAAAACTCAGTCTCACAAATCCGTTGAAGTCGCTCCCCAATTCCTGTCCTCAACGCCCTCCTGGCAAATTAAGCTGCTGTACGACGGTAAATGTCCGTTGTGTCTGCGAGAGGTAAACTTCTTGACTAGACGTGATGCTGGTCGAGGTTTGATAGCGTTTGTGGATATTGCAGACGATAACTATATACCTGAAGCGCATGGCGGTGTTGACTTTGAAACGGCGATGGGTCGAATCCATGCTGTGCTTCCTGACGGCACTCTTATCAAAAATATGGAGGTTTTTCGTCGAGTCTACGAAACCCTTGGGATGGGATGGGTTTACGCTGCGACAAAATGGCCTATTATCGGTCCTATACTTGATAGGCTTTATGAAATCTGGGCTGACTTGCGCCTCGCCCTCACTGGACGACCAGACTTAAACATGATTGTTGCTGATCGCCAGAACCGCATTGAGCGCAACACCCAGGGGCGTTGCCGACTGACTAATGATGATCGCTAAAACCTATATTATGGGTCAAGAAAGTCTCTAATATCATTGTTAGGCATTGTTCAAGATGCTAAAACTTCACTGAGGATAACAACAGGTAAACCAGGAACATTACGAAAGCCTTTATCATTAGTAATAAATTGGTTGCAGCTAACAGATAAGGCTGTCACAGCATGAATAGCATCTGGTGTTTTTAAGTTAGTATTTGCACGCAAATTAGCAGCTTGTTTAAGGAGAGATTGGCTAATGGGAACTAACTGCATTTGAGATGATAATAATAGTTCTTCATAATCCTCTACTAAAGAATTATTACCATTACGCAATGGAACAACTAAAGCCTCCATTAATATTAGTTCGCTGCTGACTATTTGAATTTCTCTTGTGTAGAACTTAGACCATAGTGGTTCCAGAAGAGAGTAATAATCAGGGTTGCCTTCAATGGTATAAATAACTACCGAAGTATCTATAGAAATAGTACCAGAGGATGGAAGTATTAACTGTCCCATGATAAGCGTTCTTCTTGTAGTTGTTTATCTATATCCTCAGCATTTCGAGAAGGGTGTCTCCTGCGACTTTCTTCTATAATCTCCAGCACTGAACGCTTTTTGGTTTCTACTTTCTTTGGTAAAATCACAAATACATCAACACTATCGCCTATTTCAGCTTCGAGGATTTCAATTTCTATTTTGTTTCCTGGTAAAACTTTAGTTGTGATACGTAAAGCTGATTGCATATAGCAGTCCTAAATGATTTGCGAACGTGAAGAATTGATCACCGTTTCGGTATCCTAAAAGCGTACCGTTACGCTACTGTGCAAGTTGTTTTCATTGGGCGTGGATTTGATTATGAGGATGGATACTCATTAAATGTGGCAACTCTGCCCAACTGATCAAAGGAAAACACAGTATATGGGTCTTTTCGATTCCCTATCTCCATCCCTGGAGTGCCTACAGGCATTTGGGGAACAGATAAGCCGAGCCAATTTGGCTTTTCTTGAAGCAAACGTTTAATGTCGTCTGCTGGTACGTGTCCTTCGATGACATATCCATTAACAATTGCTGTGTGGCAAGATGTCAAGTTATCTGGTACGCTGTACTTTTGTTTGACAATCTCAATGTCAGGTGTGGGAAAGTCTTTGATTTCAAAACCCTGTGCCTTTAAGTGGTCAATCCACCCGCCACAACAGCTACAGTCGGGACTGCGATATACAGTGGCATGTGGCGCTGTTGCTTTTAATGCTAATGCTGTCTGTTTATCCTGAATGGGCCTGGTGGTACTGACTAGTTGAGTATTGAATGCGACAGAATTTGGGAAAATAGGTTGAGCATTACTTATAGGAGCATTGCTTCCCCAGATGCCCAAGACCCCTGCCGTTAAACAAATTGTTACCACTACTCCAACAGCAAAACGCACCACGATGAGACGCAGCCATTTTTGCCACCAATAAATAAATTGTTTGTGCGACATTTGAGACGAAGTAAATCCTTTGACACTCTCTGGGCTAAAGCCACGGAGATTCGCGCATACTTTTCAGCCAGTAGACAAACTATTTTCAGGTTTGTACTTGAATTTTAACGTATTTCACCCTTTATTTACCCCATGTTCTCCGCAGCGCTGAATCATTTCTGATACCAAACCTGTCCAACCAGTTTGATGACTCGCGCCTAGACCAGCACCATTATCTCCATGAAAATATTCATGGAAAAGAATTAAGTCACGCCAATGGGGATTCGTTTGAAACACCTCCATACCGCCATACACTGGTCTGTGTCCAGAAGAGTTCAACAGAAAAATCTGACCTAGCCTATTAGACAATTCAATTGCCACTTCTAGCAGGGTCATCTGTTTGCCAGAACCAGTGGGACATTCCACTTTAAAATTGTCGCCCATGTAGTGATGGAACCTCTGGAGTGATTCAATAATCAAGTAATTCATCGGAAACCAAATGGGACCACGCCAGTTAGAGTTGCCACCAAACAAGCCAGTGGTGGATTCAGCAGGTTCGTAATCCACGCGGTACTCCTGACCATTTGCTGTTAGGATATAAGGATGATCAGCGTGAAATTTAGAAACTGAGCGGATACCGTAGGGACTCAAGAATTCAGCTTCATCCAGCATCTTTTCCAGAATGCGGCGCAACTTCTGTTCGTTGGTAATTGCCAGTAATCTGCGATCGCCTACCCCCAGACTTTGCATACAAGCTATTCCTGTCGTCAGGTCAGGTCGATTCTGGATAAACCATTCCGTCCGCCGCTTGAAAGAAGGCAATTTCTCTAGGATTTTTGGCTCCAGAGTTCCCACTGCAAACAACGGCGCCAGCCCTACCAGCGATCGCACTTTCATCGGATCATGACGACCATCAGGGAAAAGCAACACATCGTAGTAAAAGCCGTCGGTTTCATCCCATAGGGCAATATCATTTCGCCCAATGCCTTCCATCGCACTAGAAATGCGCAGAAAATGCTCAAAGAATTTGCTGGCGATGTCTTCATAAGCCGGATTGTCAGCAGCCAGTTCTAAGGCGATGGTCAGCATATTTATACAGTACATCCCCATCCAACTGGTACCGTCTGCCTGTTCCAATGTGCCACCTGTGGGCAGTTGCGCACTGCGATCAAACACTCCAATATTGTCTAAACCCAGAAAGCCACCCTGAAAGATATTATTGCCTTGGATATCTTTGCGGTTCACCCACCACGTAAAGTTGAACAGTAACTTTTGAAACACGCGCTCCAGAAATTCCTGATCAGCACGTCCATAAATCTTTTGCTCTATATTGTAGACACGCCAAGCTGCCCAAGCGTGAACTGGTGGGTTGACATCACCAAACGCCCATTCATACGCCGGAAGTTGACCGTTGGGGTGCATATACCATTCTCGCGTTAAGCGGGTTAATTGCCGCTTAGCGAAGGCTGGATCAATTATGGCAAGCGGTATCACATGAAATGCCAAATCCCAGGCTGCAAACCAAGGGTACTCCCATGTATCGGGCATTGAGAGAACGTCATCATTAAATACATGTACCCAATCGGAGTTTCTACCATTTTGGCGCGACTCTGGTGGCACTGGACTGAGCGGATCGCCTTTTAGCCAATCTTCCACCACATAGTAGTAAAATTGTTTGCTCCATAACATCCCCGCAAATGCCTGTCGCTGTACATTACGTTCGTCTTCAGATAAGGGAAAGGGAGAAATGCGGTGATAGAATTCATCGGCTTCTGTGATCCGATCGCGCAGGATATGATCAAAATTAGCCCCGAATGGTTCTGCCAGATCTGGAACATCACAAAATCGCAACCGCACAGTTTTGGTTTCACCTGGAGCGATGCTCAACACATGATAGGCTGCAACCTTCGTTCCGATTTGATTGGGATTAACTGCCTTCTTTTGACCATGAATTATATAATTGTTTATCCCATCTTTGACATAAGGAGAAGCATTACCGACTCCATATAATCTTTCAAAATTCGTCTCATTTTCTGTAAACAGCAGTTCTGTCGCCTCGTTGCAGTATAGCCATCTGTTACCAAGGCTTGATTCCGAAGCTTCAATCACACTTAAATGCTGATCAGATTTCAAGACCTTGACACTCGGCTTTTCTTGATCGGGAAACCAAGACCAGGTATTGCGAAACCACAGGGTTGGTAATATATGTAGCGTTTTTTCTTCCGGTCCCCGATTCACAACGCTGTATTGAATCAAAATATCTTCTGCTGTATTTTTGGCGTACTCGATGAACACATCAAAGTAGCGATCGTCAGCAAACACACCTGTATCGAGCAATTCAAACTCTGGCGCTTGGCGACCTCTTTGGCGATTTTCTTCCACAAGTTGAGTGTAGGGAAAAGCAGCTTGCGGATATTTGTAGAGACACTTCATGTAAGAGTGCGTCGGGGTATTGTCGAGATAGAAATAGTATTCTTTAACATCTTCCCCATGATTGCCTTCATTTCCCGTTAAGCCAAAAATCCTTTCTTTGAGAATTGGGTCTTGACCATTCCAAAGCGCAATGGCAAAACACAATCTTTGATGGTTATCACAAATTCCGGCGATCCCATCTTCACCCCAACGGTAGGCGCGGGAACGGGCGTGGTCGTGGGGGAAGTAGTCCCAAGCACTACCATCAGCACTATAGTCTTCACGGACAGTGCCCCATTGCCGTTCGCTGAGGTAGGGTCCCCAGCGTTTCCAATAGGCAGTGCGATCGTGGTCTTGCTGCAATCTTGCTTCTTCTTGGGTCATGATTTTGCTCTCGTGTACGGATTCACTAAACATTTGTGCAAATCGTCAGGGAGTTGTAGATTTGTGACGCAAAGAATACCAATACTAAACACAACAAACTAGTACCGCAAGGCGTTCGTCAAAGGTCAAAAGATTTATATATCAAAGCTTGTGCGTGTTTGAAATGGTAGGTTTATTTACGCGCCCCCTGTACTAGTAGGGTTCGTAGTGAGGGCTGAAGCCCTCGTGTTCTTGAGGACTAAAGTCCTCACTACGAACAAATCATCATAAACCAAGCATTGTTGCTTTGGTGGACTAATAGTACAGCACGGCATCCGTAAAGCTACCATTCCAAATCAACGAAAAGCTTATGAGTTAAGCTTTTTGACTTTTGACGAACGCAAGAGCGGTACTAGACCACCTGATCCGTCGGAAGGAGCAGAATTTCATTTACATTGACACGCGGCGGTTGGGTCACAGCGTAGACAATTGCGGCAGCAATATCTTCACTTTCGAGGGCTGTGACTGACTGATAAATGCCTTCTACCTGCTGCTTAGACTCTTGATTCGTGATCTGACTCGTCAATTCCGTTGCGACTGCTCCAGGCTCAATTACTGTGACGCGGATATTGTCCTTGTAAACCTCTTTGCGCAAAGCTTCACTAAACGCGACAACGCCAAACTTTGTGGCACTGTAGACCGCAAAATTGGCAGAGGCGATCCGACCCGCTACAGACGAAAGATTGATAATATGTCCTGCACCCTGAGCCTTCATCAGGGGCACAACTGCATGAGTTGCATATAACAGACCCAGCAGGTTAATGTCAATCATGCGCCGCCAGTCTGAGGTATCTGCACCGTCAATTGGACCTGTGAGCATCACCCCCGCGTTGTTCACCAGGATATCGATACTGCCGAAATAGGTACTAGTTTTGTGTACCATCTCATTAATTTGTGTTTCATGCGAGACATCGGTGATAATCGAAATGGCCTGTCCCCCATTGCTGATAATTTGATTTTCTAACTGCTCTAGTCTGTCAGCGCGTCGTGCTGCCAATGCAACCTTAGCTCCGAGTGCTGCTAGCGCTAGGGCAGTAGCCTCACCAATGCCTGATGAAGCTCCGGTAATTAGCGCAACTTTTCCATCTAATCTATGTGCCATTTTTTACTTTTGTGAGGATGGTAGGGTGCGTTAGGCTTGCCGTAACGCACCACTTATGGTGTAGGTAGGTGCGTTAGGCGATCGCACTTCGCACCCTACAATTTAGAGCCTGGGTTTTAAGCTACCTGAAAAGTGGTATCAATTGGGGGTAACTCCGCCCCTAATGATGTGGTCAATTCAATGGAAAACTGCTGTAAAAGGTTTGGGGAATTCTACTCCCCCTAACCTTTAAGGTTAGGGGGTTAGGTTTTTTTAGTTCATAGTCAGTACTGCGCGAAAACGCGGCTTGCCATCGCGCACACTCTCAAGAGCCTGTTGGGCATTTTCTAGAGGATGAGTTTCAATCATCGGGCGAACACCGTGTTTGGCAGCGACTTCTAATGTCTCGCGCATATCTTTAATTGAGCCACTTGGACTGCCCATTACCCGGCGACGCGCACCGATCAAATCCATTGGCGGCGGAAAGAGGATTTCTTTGTTATCCACAGCTAGCAATACTAACGTTCCTTCCGGAGCAAGGGCGTGGATCGCTTGTCCCATCAGCTTGGATGAATTGGCAGTTGAGAGAATGACATCAGCACCACCCATCTGCTGCACCTTTTGTACCCATTCGTCAGTACTGGAGTCAACCGCTTCATCTGCTCCCAGTTTTTCTTTAGCCAGTTGGAGTTTATCTTCGCCTCTGCTGACTGCAATTGTACGTGCTCCTAAAGCATGGGCAAACTGCAGCGCCAAATGTCCCAGTCCTCCTACACCCATCACGGCAACAGTTTGTCCTGGTTTGAAGTTGACGTAATTGAAGGGGGTGTAAACAGTAACTCCTGCACAAAATAGGGGTGCTGCTTCCTCAAAGGAAATTTCATCGGGGATGACAGTCACGTCACGAGCGGGGGCTTTGGTATACTCTGCATATCCCCCATTAAGGCTAACACCGGTCACCAGTTGCTCTGGACATAAAGTTGATTCACCGCGTACGCAGTAACGGCAATGACCACAGGTGTGCTGAGCCCAGGGAACGCCAACGCGATCGCCCTTCTTAAGATAGTTGACTTGTTCGCCGACTTGTTCAATCACTCCAGCAACTTCGTGACCAGGAATCACTGGCACTGTTGACATTCCCTTAAATTCCTCGTCAACCAAATGCACATCCGAACCGCAGACTCCGCAGGCATGGACTTTAATTAGGACATCCAATGGACCGATGTCCGGCACAGGTACATCACGCAGTTCCAGAGGTTGGTGATAATTGGGTAAAACGGCAGCTTTCATGCTATAATTTCCTAAAAATTTATCATGTACAGATGCAAACTACTAGTCATGTTGAACTCTTCCTCGGTTGCAACTCCTATTTACAATGCTCCTTGGTTAAAAACTGTCAGAGTTCGGAACAACAATGGAATACTCAAGACCCCTCAAGGTTGCAGCTTTAGATACTGCTTCATTTACTCGCTTTCATAGGTATTCTCCTCAGTACTTGATTTACTGTCGCTTCGCTTTATGAGCGAATAATTCGTAACCTAATCTGTAAACTACACGATGTTCCAAGCATGTCTCTATACAAGTTAATATTTGATGGCGGCGAGAACAACTAGAAATATAGCTAGGTCTTCCAGCCAATCGCGACAGAAAAAAAGATTTTCACTGCCAGTATCAGTTTCATATAGCGCTTCTCAATTGGGTGGAATACAGGCACTTCGTAGGGGCACGGCAGTGCCGTGCATCATGCATCCAAACGAGAATCGCTATAATCCCCCGACGCAATCGCCATGCTTGAGTACTGCCTCAGTGAGCGATCGCCCAAGTCCAGTCGAAGTACCCGTGATTAACCAAACTTTTTTGTTGTCAGCCACGATCAATCTCCATAATTTATGTCTTTAGATAGATTGCAAAAAGTGATATAATTTAATCACTAATTTGTTGCCAACTGCCTGTTACCTAGGCTACCTTACCCTCAAGCTTCATTAGTATTCTCCTTACGGAAGAGGTAAGAGCTTACTTATGACCAAATCTCTCTACCCAAAGAGCTATTGAAAAAAATTGCTCTCCCTACCAAATGCAGAAAGAGCAGTGCCATGCCATTTAACTAAATATGTATACACACAGATTTAATCCAATTTCGCAAACTCTCCCTATAAGAAAAAGCTTGACTACACATCATTCATCCAGTTAAACTTAAACAAACCAATCGGTCTTAAAGGCTGAGAAATGTCTAAAGGCGAAGAAACAAAAGAAAAAATTCTTCAACAAGCAGCCGAACTGTTTAACCAACAGGGGTATGCAGGTTCGTCAATTTCAGACATCATGCGTGTAACAGGATTGCAGAAAGGGGGGATTTACAACCACTTCAAAAGTAAAGATGAGCTAGCGCTACAGGCTTTTGACTTTGCGATCACCTGCATTAGCAAGCATCATAGAGCCGCGTTGAGAAGCAAACATCATGCAATTGAGCGTCTGCAAGCAATCATTGAGACATTTCGTATCTATATAGATAAGCCAGATAATCCACTCATCAAAGGAGGGTGTCCGCTGCTGAATACTGCAATTGAGAGCGATGATGCCCATCCGGCGTTACGCGATCGCGCTCAAAAGGCAATGAACTCCTGGCGTGACATGATTTGTCGAGTTATCCAGAAAGGAATTGAAAAAGGAGAAGTTCGCTCAACAGTGAACACTGATGAAGTTACAACTATTGTGATTGCAACGCTGGAAGGTGCTGTGATGATGAGCAAGCTTTATGGCGACTCGATTCATATCGAAAGAGCAATCAATCATTTGACTGATTACATCGAAAGCAAATTGCCGATGTAAGTAGTCATGCAAAATTAAATATACAATGTCATTGCGAAGGTCGCGTCAGCAGAATGAAGCAATCGCAGGGGTTTGGGATTGCTACTCTCCCTTGAAGCCCCCTTCGGGGTCTACACTTCGTTCGCTTCGGACATAAATATTTTTGCATACGTACTTAGAACCTGCCGACTTTCTTGATGGTCGTTTGTTTTAAATCAGACCGTTTGGTCTTAAACTAGATGTGTAACTAAGATTATCAGCACGTTAATCACAACATTTGAAAAGTCATGAAACTAATTCATCTGCCGAACCATACGTCTGGTCGTCCGCAAGAACTTCAAGAAACCCTCTATGCAGAAATTCCCATCACCTACTATCTCGGAGTAGTTGTACAAGAATACAACGGTAGCTGTCTGACACTGAAAGCAGCGTTAGAGAAAAATATTAATCACAAGGATACTGCGTTTGCAGGTAGTCTCAATGCCTTGGTTACACTCGTAGGCTGGGGACTACTTTGGCTTGTCCTGAAAGAGCAAGAGTTAAAAGCGAACATCGTTATCCAAGATAGTCGTATTAACTATCTCAAACCAGTCACCAAAGATTTCTCAGCCAACTGTCACAAGCCTAACCCAATACAAATATCCCAGTTCATCAATATCTTGAGAAAGAGAGAAAAAGCAAGGTTAGAACTATGCTCAGAAATATGGGAAGCAGGGGAATTAGCAGTGGCATTTAAAGGACGATACGTTGCCTTTCTTACTAATTAAGTAGGTGAACATAAATAAAGTAAACATTACTTTTCCAGGGAGGGCGGGCAGGATGCCCACCCCACAAGAGGAATGAATTTCTTGTGGGGTGGGCGTCTCGCCCGCCCGATATTCAAGTTAATAATGATTTTGCCTCAATGTTACAGAAACACTAATTTTAGGAGGAACTTTCAATGCTGACATTCTACTACAACCCCCTCTCGCCTAATGCTCGTCGTGTGTGGCTAACCTTACTGGAAAAGGGGATTCAATTTGAGCCAGTTTTGCTGAACTTGAATGGCGATCAATTGCAACCAGAGTATCAAGAAATTAACCCCTTTCATCACATTCCAGTTATAGTTGATGACGCTTTTCGGGTGGTAGAATCCTTAGCGATTCTGGACTATTTAGAAACTAAATACCCCACACCTGCAATGTTACCAACTGAAGCTAAAGCGTTAGCAACGGTACGGATGGTGCAAATGGTCACAGCTAATGAACTATTTCCTCAAGTCATTTCACTGGTGTATGA
>CAZZXJ010000188.1:0-10186 GCA_964657905.1 uncultured Stigonema sp. | reverse complement strand
AATACTTCTGTCGCTGTCGAAAATTGGCTACAGACTCTACTAGTCCTAAGGAAATGAAGTTTGTCAGCATGGCGGAACGACCGTAACTTAACCAAGGCAGGGGAATGCCAGCTACGGGTGCTAAACCAACGGTCATACCAATGTTAACAATCATCTGAAACACGATCATGGACAAAACGCCAATAGCCAACAACGAGCCAAAGTTGTCTTTGGCAGTTTGAGCGATATGCAACAGGCGGTGACAAATCATCCCGAAGACAAACAGTACTACCAAACAACCAATAAAACCGAATTCTTCGCCCACAGCGGAGAAAATGAAATCTGTATGCTGTTCTGGAACGAAATTCAGTTGTGTCATCGGACCTTTGTTCAGACCCCATCCCCACAATTCACCTGCACCAATGGCAATGCGAGATTGTATTTGGTGATAAGCGACACCAAGGGGGTCAGCGTGGGGGTTGATAAATGAAGTGAATCGGTCTTTTTGATAATCTTTCAAGACATGATTCCAGGCAAACAGCCCCGCAGCGCCACCCAGCATGTTGAGACTCAATGCACCCAACCCGCTAAAGGCAAATCGATGCCAAGGGAGGGTGCGAAAGCCAACCACACCCATAGCAACTGCCCAAACTAACCCTAAAAATCCAAAAGTTAAGTCTTTTGAGAAAGCTATGGTGAAGGGCCAAGATAGACTAAATAGAATTGCCGCCACCACTGGAGAAATCATCAATATCAACCAACCTGGGTTGGCATTTGCCCAAAACAACATCCCTAAAACGATCGCACCAAATACCAGTGATGTTGCCAAATCAGGTTGCAAAAATACCAATGCCCAAGGAATAGCAGTGATTGCCAAAGCCCTGAAAACGCTATCAATACTAGAAGCGGTGCGCTTATGTAACAAAGCTGCTAGGGTGATAATTAACCCGACTTTAGCAAATTCCGATGGTTGCACTTGGATGCCAGCAATGCTGATCCATCGCTGTGCTCCTTTAGCACTGTGACCAGCTATCATCACGGAGAGTAGGCTAGTATTGGTAATTGCGTATGTTACCCAGTGCCAATGAATCAGGTTTTCGTAACGAATGCGGGCTATCATCACTGCTATAGCCAAGCCAATACCACCCATAAGCCAGTGCCACCACCAGTCTGTTAATCCCTGGTTCAATTCCGTACTGCGGATCATCATGCCGCCAAATATGGTTAGACCAACGGGCAAACCAAGTAGCAACCAGTCTACTTGCTGCCAAGGTTTCACCCAGTAAGACAAGCGGATTTTTGGGATGGAACGTTTTAACAACATTGTGCGATTTTAGACTTGATCTTTTAGATTTTTAATTTAGTAGCACCTCAAAATCTGTATTCCTGAGCTGAGCTACAGGAACCAGATCAAAATTTAAGTTTTTATGTTAATGCCGCGACTGATACTTTGCCCGCAATGGTGAGGGCGATCGCTTTTAACGCTTTTGCACTCCTCGAATCTGGTTCACCAACTACTATCGGCACACCGTTGTCACCGCCCATTCTGGTAGAAATTTCTAATGGCACACACCCAAGGAGCGGTACTCCCAACTCAGTTGCTGTTTTCTCACCACCTCCAGAACCAAAAATGTCATACTGCTTATCTGGCATATCGGGTGGAATAAAATAGCTCATATTTTCTACTATTCCCAATACCGGCACGTTCATCTGCTGGAACATGCGCAAGCCTTTTCGGGAATCTAACAATGCCACAGTCTGCGGTGTGGTGACAATCACTGCCCCCGCCATCGGCACTGCTTGTGTCAAAGTTAATTGAGCATCCCCCGTTCCTGGCGGCATATCCACAATCAAATAGTCCAGATCCCCCCATTGCACTTGATAGAGAAACTGGCGGATCACTCCATTCAGCATTGGTCCACGCCAAATTACTGGCTGGTCTCGGTCTATCAAAAAGCCCATTGAAACTAACTTGACGCCGTGATTAAAAGCAGGTTCCAGTATTTCACCTTTTTCTGTTGAGCGCACTACCATCTGAGCATTACCAAGTCCTAGCATGGTGGGGTCATTGGGACCGTAAATATCGGCATCAAGCAAACCCACCTTCGCCCCTGTTTGCGCTAGAGCAACTGCTACATTGACAGCGACTGTACTTTTACCGACACCACCTTTGCCGCTAGAAACCGCGATAATATTCTTGATGCCGGGAACGCCAGTGCGTTCGCTTACGCCTTTTTGCTGGGGTGTTTCCGCTGTCACCTCTATGGATACATCTCTAACCCCAGGTAGTTTTTTAACAGCTTTTTGGCAGTCTTCGACAATAAATTCACGTAATGGACAGGCGGGCGTTGTCAACACCAAAGTGAAGCTAACCTTGCCATCGTCAATTTTGATATTGCGAATCATGTTCAATTCTACCAAACTTTTGCGGAGTTCTGGGTCTTGCACTGGTCGCAACACTTCTAAAACTGAGCTGGAATCGAGGAGATCGTACATAGTTTTTTTCTACCTGGGTACCGTAACAACTCTTAACAAAAATTAAATCTTATCTAATTGCATCTTAACGTTCTGCTGCTCGCTAATTGCTAATTGTTCATGGGTAATAGCAATTAGCAGTTAGCAGTTAGCAATTAGCCATTGACTAAAAATCAAAACAACTGTCCTTAAGGGATTTTCTTTTGGACGATACGGCAGGCAATGCCGTCCCCTCAGCGGCTTCGACTAAGGCTCGCGCTACGCGATCTGCATAAGGACGGGACAACGGCCAAATCAGGGGTGATAACCAACCGCGTAGAGTTACAGAATAAGACACACAAGTGCCACAAACGGTGGACTCTACATGGTAAGTCACCCGTTCCTCTACACCAGGAATGGCCAGAACTCTTACACTCAGCAATTCTCTGGGATTAACGCGTTCCACAAAAATGCGAATGGGAATCGGTGATAAGCGTGTCACCGCCTGATAAATCAATCCTGGTTTAGGTACTAATCCGTAGGGGACGTTGGTACTTTTTAACAGTGGATGCCAGGAAACATCTGCTAAGTCAACCACCTTTTGCCACAGTTCATCTACAGAAGCAGAACTGATTTCTCGATACGTCCGTACCAGAGAAACGCAAAACCGACGACGTTTGCGGTGGATTATTTTGGACAACCAAGCTCGCATTTCCGTAATCCTCCTCGCGATAAGTTTTTTGGTAATGGCATCGTCGGCAACTGTCGTCACCTCCTTGATCAAACTCTCTCAAAATTGTCCTCAGTACGACAAGTGACTACTTATTTAAGATGCCAACACGATTGCTGGGGTTTTTATGAAGTTTTCCTAAGGGGGTTTAAACCTTGGTCTTTGAGAACATTAAAATTATCAGTTGGAGATGCTAAGCCGTATCTCATCCTAAATCTGGAAGCTTGTGGATTTTCAGAGTTCTCGCAATTTTTTATAAAAAAGTTGAAAAAACCATTAGCAGTATACGAACCTATACGCATTTGAGGGAAAATAACTTTAGTTGTGCCCATCCCGCCGTGTAAATGCTTAGCAAAGAAGTAGTCAGGAGTCAGGAGTCAGGAGGAGCCAGCGCTCTGGTGGAGGGTCAGCCTGCTTTCACGGCGACTGGCGTTCAGGAATCAGAACAAAGATGGAATTATGTGCAACTGGTGAATGAAAAAGTGGCAAAAGTCCCTCTCTTAATGGGAGGAACACAAGCATAAATTCTGTTCAATGTTCAAACGGCTTCCCAGAAGTGGAGCGCAGTTCTCCAGACTCCTAGCTCCAGACTCCTGGCTCCTGACTCCTGTGATGATGAAAAAATTTTGTTGTTTTCACCAAAATTGTAATTTAGGTTCTTGAGTTTATGTTGACCGACTCCCAAACGCGAACGACGCCAGCAGCATCTTCCATATTTTTGCCACCAACTGACGCTAAAACTAGGGTGCGTCAGTTTCTGCAACAGTTGCAAGACCAAATTACTCAAAGGTTGGCAGATTTGGATGGTGTGGGGAATTTTCAAGAAGATAAGTGGGAGCGACCAGAAGGAGGTGGAGGGCGATCGCGCATCTTGCGTGAAGGTGCAATATTTGAACAAGCTGGTGTCGGTTTTTCAGAAGTTTGGGGTAATCATTTGCCGCCTTCTATTTTAGCTCAACGCCCAGAGGCAGCAGGACACGAGTTTTATGCCACAGGCACATCAATGGTGTTACATCCGCGCAATCCTTACGTGCCAACTGTTCACCTGAATTATCGCTACTTTGAGGCGGGACCAGTGTGGTGGTTTGGTGGCGGTGCTGATTTAACCCCCTTCTACCCGTTTGCCGAAGATGCAGCACATTTCCATAAAACCCTGAAGCAGGCTTGTGATGCTCATCATTCCGAGTATCACCCAGTTTTCAAGCGGTGGTGTGATGAATATTTCTACCTGAAACATCGTGGAGAAACGCGGGGTGTTGGCGGTCTGTTTTTTGATTACCAAGATGGTTTGGGTCAGTTATATCGCGGTCCCCATGCGGATGATGCTGCGGCTATTTACAGCAACAAAATTGGTACTCCGTCCCCACGCAGTTGGGAAGAGTTGTTTGCTTTTGTGCAAGACTGTGGCAAAGCCTTTTTACCAAGCTACGTACCAATTGTAGAAAGGCGACATGGAATCGAATATGGCGATCGCCAAAGGAATTTTCAACTGTATCGCCGGGGAAGGTACGTAGAATTCAACTTGGTTTATGACAGAGGCACAATTTTTGGTTTGCAAACCAACGGACGCACTGAATCAATTTTAATGTCATTACCGCCCTTGGTACGCTGGGAATACGGCTATCAACCAGAACCAAATTCCCCTGAAGCAGAGTTGTACCTCACCTTCCTTAAGCCTCAAGATTGGGTAAACTGGACACCTACAAGTAGTCCTGAGGAGCCAGCGAGCAGTTGAGGAGGGTTTCCTTCACTACGCGACTGGCTATCCTAAGTGCTGAATCCTGAGTAATCTTCTCTGAAAAATCAGCACTCTGGACTTTGTTTAGTTAGTTACACTACTAAATCTGGAGGTTATTATAGTTACAGTTCCTGCCATAAAGCCTATTTTCCGATCAAAGTCAGATGTATGGCGGCGCAGGAGTTAGTGGTTAGTAGTTAGTCGTCAGTGGTTATTATTTAGTCATTAGTACTTTTTTTAACCATTAACAACTATCAACTATCAACTATCAACCAGTCTATTTTAAGAGTGTGAAGGGAAAGCTTAGTGATTCATATAGAGCAAAAAACTTATACAACCCAAGACGGAAATACTGTTATCGTTTTGACACCGACAGGTCGCCTGGACATCACCACAGCTTGGCAATTTCGCTTAAAGTTGCAAGAGTGTATTTCCAAGATCAGTCGCCATGTAGTTGTGAATCTCGGTCAGGTAAATTTTATTGATAGTTCTGGTCTCACATCTTTGGTAGCGGGAATGCGGGATGCTGATAAAGTTAAGGGCAGTTTCCGCATCTGTAATGTCCATTCAGAAGCCAAACTGGTGTTTGAGGTCACCATGATGGACACAGTCTTTGAAATCTTTGAAACTGAGGAGGAAGCTTTAGAAGGTGTACCTCGCAGTATGGTCAGCTAGGAATTAAAAATTAAAAATTAAATATTCTTAACTTTTAATTTTTAATTTTGCATTTTTAATTCGTCTGGCGCTTGGTGTAGCGAAATGGTCCTAAAATCGCTCCCCAAAGATATTTTCCTGTGGCTGGATCAATTCCTTTGTCGTAGCTAATAAATTCATCTTGAGTAGCTTCAAAGGACAGTGCAACTTGGGTAGTATTCCCAAGATAAGTAAAGCAGCAACGAGTTTCCGGAGGTGGGGTAGCAGCGAATTTATAATGGTTGGCGGCGAGTGTCTGCAGGGTGACGTTGAGAAGACAGCCTGGGAGTAGATCTATTTGGTCGGTTGTCAACCTATTTAGTAACCCGGGATTGCAACCAGCACCACTGAATGCGGTTGGATCTTTAAGCATGTAGTACTGTACTCGCAGCGGTACATCAGGGTTGCTTACTTCCATGAGCCGCATAATTCGTTGACGGTAAGGTCGTTCTAGGTTAACAATATTGGCTTGTTCGACAAACAGAGTAATGCTGTCTTGTGGGAACAAAGGTACAGGTCTTTGCCACAAACGTAAATGAACGTACCAAACAGGCTCTGCAAGAGCTTGTTCCCGATTATCAAATTCACCAGTCAAGTAGTCACCTAGGGCAAGTAAAGGTGGCGATAAGCTCATACCAATTCTATAGAATTATAACTTTTTTTGCCTGTTTATGTGTTTAAGTGCTTGAAACCAAGGAAGCGGTGTAAAGGTGTAAGGGAAATATAAGCGCAAATTTTGTAGGGTTCCCCCTACCACACTGCAAGGGAGCATCTCACCTTTGCAAATATACCCGGCGATGAGAAATCGCGGCTATACAAACGAAGTGCCCCTACGCGGACTCCAGGAATTTGAAACCCACGGAGGTGGGTTTTGTCTGTATAGCCGCGAATTCCATTCGCCAGGGCAGGCGTATTTTTACAAAAGTGAGATGCTCCCCACTGCAATCCCTATTCCCCTACACCCCTATTGAATGGCTTGGAGGATAATTTTAGGCAAGAACGTCCTGTTGTTTGCCTCCCTTGACCATGGGCAAGAAACATCTGCTTAGCATGCATTGTAAATTAATAAGTATCCCGCGCAAACCTAAACTTGGCAAAGTCGCCTAGAAGCGAGAAAATAAACATACGTTGCCCTGTAAATTTTATTTGTGAATAACGTCCGTACTGTCTCTGATACAAAGCGAACTTTCTACACTCTTCACACTCGTCCGATAAATACAATTTATCGTCGCATTGTGGAAGAGTTGATGGTGGAAATGCACCTACTGTCAGTAAATGTCGATTTTAGCTACAACTCTATTTATGCCTTGGGCGTCGTCACCACCTTTGAACGTTTCATGCAAGGCTACCTACCAGAACGGGACAAGGAGTCGATTTTTAACGCCCTCCTTCGAGCTGTAGAAGTAGATCCACAACGCTATAAAGACGATGCTCAAAGGTTACAAGGTTTAGCTAAAAGCTTACCACCAATAGAATTAATTGCGTGGTTAAGCCAAACAAATCTGAGCGAGCAAGATGGCGAGTTGCAATTTTCACTGGCGGCAATCGCCAAGAATCCTAACTTCAAATACAACCGCTTGTTTGCTATTGGTTTATTCTCTTTGTTGGAATTTTCCGACCCAGAATTAGTCAAAGACGAAAAACAACGCACTGAGGCGCTGAAAACTATTGCCAATGGCTTACACTTATCTGATGATAAACTCAATAAAGATTTGGAGCTATACCGTTCTAACTTAGACAAGATGGCACAAGCTATGGTGGTTATGGCAGATATGCTCTCAGCTGATCGGAAAAAACGCGAGCAGCGTACTCAAAAATCAAGTACCACAGTTGCTCCACCAACTACCAGTGAATAGTTAGTCATTAGTCATTAGTTGCTGAACTATAGACTATTGACTATTGACTCCTAACAATCCGTAAATCAGGCTGCTGATAATAGATAGGGTAAATGCCCCCAAAACAGCGCTCCAAATGCCAAAGCGCAGGTGAAATCCCTCTACTAACCTAGCGGCGAGTCCAAAAGATACAATAGTAATAATAAATGTCAAAAAGCCGGATAACAAGTCAACTGTGACAATATTTAGTGGTGCAAATACGACCCGTAAAATTGGTCTGACTACTGCTGTTACTATACCAAGAACTGCTGCGGAAGTAAACGCATTAAGAGGAGGATCAAATTCAACTCCCAGTGGAGGTATTTTGCTAATAATATACAAGCTAACAGATGTTACCACCCAAACAATAAAAATCGTCCGTAGATCCATTGCCACAACCCCTGAAACTTAAACGGCTATTGGCGATAAATTGCTAGATATATCGTTAGAAATATCTGTAAGTTAGCAGAAATTTTGACCATAGCCAGCATTTATTTTATATGTTTTTAGGTTTGGGGAGTGTGGAAGACAAATCAATTAAAAATTAAAAATTATTTTTTTAATTTTTAATTTTTAATTCTTGTGTTCCCCCTACTTCCTCCTAGGCGCTATTGGTTGTGCAGGATAAATGCCTGGATTGACTGAGTTAACGCCTCCTTGCCCAGTTTGAGGTTGACCGGGTGTCGCGGGTAAGGGAACTTGATTAGGAATTTGGGGAAGGATGGGTGCGGAGTTTGGTAGAGTCCCAGCTTCTGGCGCACCTGGATTGATTGGGTAGTAGGGAGGAGCGGATGGCGATTCATTTGTGGCTTTTTGTGAGGGACCAGGTATAATTCCCAGAGAAACGCGATCGCCCCCAACTTGCCGCAGCAAGTCCAACATATCTATTACATCATTGTAAGTTGCTGAGCGAGAGGCATTTAGCACCAAAATACCTTTGGGATTTTTTCTGACATAATCCTCTAAAACTGCCTTTAACTGCTCCTTTCTGATCGGCTGTTTTTCTACATAAGTTTGACCAATAGCATCGATACTTACAGGTAATAGCTGTTGTCCTTTCTGCGAGGATACTTGACTACTAGATGTTGTACCTGTGCTGGCTTTAGGCAAATCAACATTAATCGCCTGCTGGCGAGTAAATTGCAACGAAGCCAAAATAAAAAACGACAGGATACAAAAAATGACATCGATTAAGGGAATGATTTGAACTTGGGCTTCTTCAATTGGAGTATGTAGATTAATTTTCATCCGTCTCAATCTCACGTCTAGGTCAGGGGTTAAATTCTTGACTATCTTTGGGTTCTGATGAATCAGATTCCAGTGGTGGTTCTGGGACTTGGGAGAACCTGTTTTTGCCTTTCTTACGGGGCGGATAGATGTTTTGCGGGGACTCCCGCACAGCTACCTGTGGTCGGGAACCAGAAGCTGTACTATTGCTCAAGTCAGGAGGCGATTGTAAGTAGAGTATTTCCAAATCGTTTCCCGCCCTGCGAAAAACTTTGACTTGGTTGACGACAAGAGCTTGAAATAGCCGATAAAATACCAGACTAAAGATGGCAATTACTAGCCCCGTTGCTGTACAATAAAGGGCTTCTCCAATACCAGTAGTCACCCCAGCGGTGGATTCGGTCCCCAAATCGCCAATCCGAATTGATTCCAAAGACCTGATTAATCCCCAAACTGTACCAAACAATCCCAGTAAAGGGGCCACCGCAATCACGAGTTCCAAAACTTTTTCTCCCCGCCGCATCTGAGCCAATTCGTATTCTGCCGTTGACTCCAGTGCTAGTCTAAAGATCTCTGGATCAGTTTTTGGCAGGCTTAAAGGAGCGTAGAGAAAACGTCCGATAGGTTGATCAGTTGCCCGTCTAGCTATTTCAGTAGCTGTTCCCCAGTTATCACGGGCTGCATCCAAAACGCGATCAACTATTTCCTTTTCCTGGTTCAAAATTCGTAACCAGAACCACAGACGCTCTAAAATCACACTTAAACACAGAATTGAAAAGAAAAGCAACGGCCAGATGACTGGTCCGACCTTGCGAAAGAGAGCTAAGATATCCACTGTTTTACGTTTCCTCCGTCCATCAGGCGTACAACTATCCCAAAGCATTTTAATAAACTTAATACTAGAGATTAATCTACAACTTCCATACTTGTTGAAATTCTTAGGAGTATGAATTTACCGACAAATTACGAGTAGCATCTTCCAGACAAATGAGGGCGGTTATTCCCACAGGAAGTTTAGGGCATATTTTGCCAAAATTAAAGGTAACTGGAGGTTAAGAACATGAAATTTTCAATTCAAGCTGTTTATAATTGGTATCGCAACTTACTTCGCAACCCTAAGTACCGCTGGTGGGTAATTTTAGGTACAATGCTTTATTTTGTCAGCCCGATTGATATTGCCCCAGACTTCCTGCCCATTGTGGGAGAACTTGACGATGTATTTCTGTTGACACTGCTGGTTTCCGAAGTGTCTCAGCTGATGATTGAAGGCTTCAAAGCCCGTAAGGATAATGTGGACTCCAACGTTGCCTACACAGCCGAGGGTTCTACCTCTACCGCAGACACTATCGATGTTGATGCCGTCTCTGTCAAGTAGTGTCACACGCGAAATAAAACTTAATAACCTCCTCCTTTTAGCGTCTGCGCACCACTGCGCTTCTGATGGAGGGGGATATTTTTCTCCGGGTTCTGGACGACATGAAGCGCGAGGGC
>CAZZXJ010000187.1:8265-10206 GCA_964657905.1 uncultured Stigonema sp. | reverse complement strand
CATAATTCATAATTCATAATTTTGACGATGACTTTAGATTGGATTGCCCCTGCTGAACGCATACAGAAACTGCCACCTTATGTATTTGCCCGTTTGGATGAGCTTAAGGCTAAGGCACGGGAGCAAGGGCTGGATTTGATTGATTTAGGCATGGGAAATCCTGATGGTGCGACACCACAGCCAGTGGTAGAAGCGGCGATCAAGGCTTTGCAAAATCCCGCAAATCACGGCTATCCGCCTTTTGAGGGCACAGCGAGTTTCCGTCGTGCAATTACTAACTGGTATCGTCGTCGATACGGAGTCGATCTCTCACCAGATAGCGAAGCATTGCCTTTACTCGGTTCTAAAGAAGGATTGACCCATTTAGCTCTAGCCTACATCAATCCTGGTGACTTAGTTTTGGTTCCGAGTCCTGCTTATCCGGCTCATTTTCGAGGTCCGGTCATTGCTGGTGGTCAAGTTTACAATCTGATTTTGAAACCAGAAAATGACTGGTTAATTGATTTGGCTGCAATTCCTGAAGCCGTTGCCAGACAAGCAAAGATGCTCTATTTCAATTATCCCAGTAATCCCACTGCTGCCACTGCACCTCGCGAATTTTTTACAGAAATTGTTGCCTTTGCTCGCAAATACGAAATTTTGCTGGTTCATGACCTGTGTTATGCCGAGTTAGCTTTTGATGGCTATCAGCCGACGAGTTTGTTAGAAATTACGGGTGCAAAAGACATTGGTGTTGAGTTTCACACTATGTCCAAAACCTATAATATGGCAGGTTGGCGAGTCGGTTTTGTGGTGGGCAACCGCCATGTCATTCAAGGTTTACGAACACTAAAAACTAATTTAGATTATGGGATTTTTGCAGCTTTGCAAACAGCAGCGGAAACTGCTTTGCAACTGCCAGATGTTTATTTACAAGAAGTACAAGAACGCTACCGTACCCGCCGCGATTTTATGATTCAGGGCTTAGCACAGTTGGGTTGGAATGTCAATAAAACTAAGGCAACTATGTATCTTTGGGTTCCTTGTCCTGTTGGCATCGGTTCCACAGATTTTGCCCTTGACGTATTGCAGAAAACTGGGGTAGTGGTCACTCCTGGTAATGCCTTTGGAGTTGCAGGTGAGGGATATGTACGGATCAGTTTGATTGCTGAGTGCGATCGCTTGGGTGAAGCTTTGCACAGATTTAAACAAGCTGGTATCTGCTACTGATAGTTATAGCAGTCATTAACCAGAAACCCGCGTGCAGCGCATTGACGATCTAGAGAGAAACCAAACCTAGTGCGCCCTTCAGGTAAGATCAGAGTTTGGTATTTTGGTGATAGCGCAGGTGATCGCATACCCGATCGCTATCTTGCAGGTAATATTGGAAACATGCTGCCAACCGCAACGTTATTTTTCGCTTTTTGTTTGTACCATCGACCAATCGACTCATGACCGACGAATTAGAAAGAGCCGACAATGATTCACCATGGAAGGAAATATTAGAAGCATACTTTCCCCAAGCAATGCAGTTCTTCTTCCCCCAAACAGCAGCACTAATTAACTGGGAACGTCCCCACGAATTTCTCGATAAGGAATTTCAACAAATTGATCGCCAAGCCGAACAAGGAAGAAGATATGCAGATAAATTAGTCAGAGTCTGGCAAATTCAAGGACAAGAAATTTGGCTGTTAATCCACGTCGAAATCCAAGCGCGATCTGAAGACACTTTTCCAGAAAGGATGTTTTCCTACAACCTACGAATTTTTGATAAATTTGCCAAACCTGCCATCAGTTTAGCAATTTTGTGTGACACAGACACGACATGGCGACCAAACCAATACAGCTATAATTATCCCGACACCAAGCTGAACTTTGAATTTGGAACCGTCAAGCTGCTCGATTACCAAAACCGTTGGACAGAATTAGAAGCTAGCGACAATCCTTTTGCAACAGTGGTAA
>CAZZXJ010000187.1:0-8165 GCA_964657905.1 uncultured Stigonema sp. | reverse complement strand
TAAAGACACAGGAAACTAGTAAAAAGCTAGGAGAACGGAAAAACTGGAAATTTAGCTTGATTCGTCGATTGTACGAACAAGGATGGCAAGAAAGGGATATTCGTAACCTGTATCGGTTTATCGATTGGGTTATGATTTTACCAAAAGCATTGGAAGCGGATTTTTGGCAAGAATTTAAATTATTCGAGCAGGAGCGTACTATGAGCTACATTACCACAGGTGAGCGCATTGGCTACGAACGGGGACAACAAGAACTTGTCCTACGGCTACTACAAAAACGGGTGGGAGAGTTACCACAAGAAGTTAGGGAACACATTCAATCTCTTTGTCTAAATCAATTAGAAGCACTCGGTGAGGCTTTGTTAGATTTTACAGGGTTAGCGGATTTACTTACTTGGTTGGAAGCAAATCCTCTTGGCTAGGAATTTTTTCTTGCTCCCATATTCCACCTGATAACCGGTACCAGATTGTCACGGGCGATGTAGTCGCTTTGCGCAAGGGACAAACAGACTGTGTTGGGGAGCAGATTTTTATGTGATGAGCGGTTACTTGCTCACCAACACAAATTGAACACGCCGCAAAGTTGTCTAGCTATTTTATCTAGACGATATAGCTAGACAAGATAAGAGCGTGGTTCCACGCCCTACACCATTCACCATTGCAAGCTAAAACGTTCACAGACACTTTAAAGCAAGATCAGTACCTTTACTGTATCAATGTTTAGGAGCGAGAAAGTAGAAATGAAGTAACTCGTGGACATCCAGAATCACCCCTGTGTTGGACATCTAAAAGCACCACGAAACTAGCAGCACAAATGTGAGTTAAATGTCATGTTATTAGTGCGTTTTCCACCAGTAAAACGGGAATCCGACCAGGACCAGTACCAGCCCTTGTTCTCGTGGTCCAAGGGCGATCGCGTGTTTGGCAAAAGCGGTATTTACCTCAGTGAAGTCCATTGAGTATGACGCAATGGATTCTTCCTCGCTGTACTCTTTCCATAATCGTTGTTGGTTGTTATGGTAACAACCAACGATTCCCCAACCAACAAACAACATGTCCAAAATGAAAGATGCATTCTGGTTTTGGGAACACTAAATGTATCACCAAAATTAACAGGGAGCTATCAATGTGGAAAGGCGGAAGTAATCCAAGCTCGAAAAACACAGTGCCCTTGCCACCATCAGCAGAATACCTGAAAGCCAGGAACCGTAGCACAACCCATGACTCTAGCCAAACACAAGCACAGATGCTTGTTCCACAAGATCAGGACGACTACTTCTTGGAAGCATTTACACTGCAGCAGCAAGGAGTTCGACAGCAGCAATCTGGTGAATTACCTGCGGCGATGAAGTCGTTACAAGCATCCCTGACGCTATTTCAGGCAATTGGGGACTATCAAAGACAGGGAATGGTGCTTTCAAGTTTAGCGCTGACAGTATACACCTTAGGTGACTATAAGAGTGCAATCTCATACTCCCAGCAGTGCCTATCTTTGACAAAACAGACAACAGACTTGTCGGTGCAGATGCAGGTGCTTTCTCATTTAGGCAATGCTTACCGTCACTTAGGCAACTACAATCAGGCAATCGAATTCTTGCAAGAGTCTTTGAAAATAGGGCAGCACCTGCAAGACAGGCGGAGTCAGGTGGCAGCACTGAATAATCTAGGATTGGTCTATAAAGCTTTGGGTGACCTAACCCAGGCAATTGAACTGAAGGAGCAAAGCCTGAAAATTGTACGGGAACTCCAAGACAATTGGGGCGAGGAGCAGGTACTCAAGAATCTAGGTAATGCTTGTTACGCTTTGGGAGATTATACAAAAGCGATCGCCTACTATGAGCAGTGTGTAAAAATAGCACGCTCCCTCAACAACCACCGCAGTGCAATTCAAGTGCTAAAGAATTTGGGTAATGCTTACTATGCCTTAGAGGATTATGCCAAAGCGATTATGTATTATGATGAACGTTTACAATTAGCTAAAAAAATCAAAGACAAGCGTTGTGAGGAACATTCTTTGGGTAGTCTAGGAGTTGCTTGTGAGACCCTTGGTGATTATACCAAAGCCATTTCGTACTACGAAGAACATTTGAAGTTAGCCAGGGAAATCAAAGACCGCCTCAGTGAGGAACAAGCTCTTAAGAGTTTAAGAGTGGCTTGCTACGCCTTAGGCGATTACACTAAAGCAATGCAATACGAGCAACTGACAACAGAAAACGAATGAGTACTCAGGGCTGATGATCTCGCCTGCGGGGGGGGGTGGTGGTGTCGCCGGAAACGAGCGTCGGAGAATTGCCTTCCATTTCTATTCTCCCTGTCCACTTTTCTGATGTATGAACGCCGGAAGGCGGCTTGTCGCCCCCAGCATGAGCAAGTGAAGCCCGGTCAGGAAGACAAAGGCGATCGTGAAAGGGCCTTGTCCGGAGGCCGGAAAGTAAGGTGCCCAAAGCGACATAACAACGACCATGGCCGTTGTCGCGAGCGGTCCGCCCAATCTTTGGACGATATTGATCGCCGTGGTCGCGACGGCGAGCTTTTCTCTCGGAACCGACGCATACGCCGCCGACACGGAGGGAATACTGATCGTACCCTGGCCGGCGCCGGCAACGAGCAGGCTAATAACCGTCAGCGCGGGCGAAAACTGGTTCTGGGTCATCCAGAGAAAAGGAAACATGCCCACAAGAGCCAAAAGCGCGCCGCCAGCCGAAACCGAGCGACAGCCAAACCGCTCGGTCAAAAATCCCATCAGCGGAAATGAGCACATCATCCCCAACCCGGTGGCCGCCATCATCCAACCCGCCCTAGTCACAGACAGAGTGCAGCCTGAGATCAGGTAAAGAGGAATAAGAAACTGTCTTGCATAAAACACTCCATTGGCAAGAAACTGGGTCGTCGCCGCCGTCGAAAAAATACGGTTCTTGAAGAGTTGAAGATCGATCAATGCCGCACTTTCCTTCCGCATCGCGTGCATGACAAAAGCGCCCATCAACATCGAACCCGCAAGCATTGTTAAAGCTCCATCCAGATGCGAAGCATGCTGGAGCCCATAAAGAAAACATGCCAGACCGGGCGAGATTAGCAAGAAGCCCAAGAGATCGAAGGGACGTTTCTGGATCGTGGCTTCGTCGCCCGGAAGAAGAAAAGCCGCTAACCCGACCCCCAAAATCCCCATGGGCAAATTGAGGTAAAAAAGCCATGGCCAGCCCGCGTATTTCAAGATCGCCCCTGCCACGACCGGACCCAGGATCGGCGCGATCAGGATGGGCACGACCGTATAGCCCATCATCCGGGCCATATGTCGCCCCGCGACCTTGGCGATCATCATCTGCGCCATCGGAGCCATTAGCCCACCCGCCATTCCTTGGATCAGGCGGGTCATAATCAATTCATCCATCGTCCGCGCCGCGCCGCAAAGCAGCGAAGCAAGCGTGAACACCGAGAAACACCCCAGGTAAAGCCGCTTCGCTCCCAGCCGATCCACAAGCCAGCCATTGAGAGGCAGCATCAGCGCCAGCGCCAGCAAGTAGCCACTGATAATCCACTGCGCCGTCGCGATCGACGAATGAAGCTCCTGACGAATGACCGACAGCGAGACGTTCACGACCGTCGAATCCAGTTGCGTCATGAACGGCCCCACAAATACGACGGCGGCAACTCTCCAGACTCTCGGATCTAGGCCGTCGGACGGATTGCGGCTTTTATCATTGCCGATCACGATTTCACCAGGCGCTTGATGATATCGGTTGCGGCGAACAAGGTTTCCTGTTCCTGCTTGTCGAGCTGGGCTATGGCCTCGGCAAGCCAGGTTAGTTTCACCGCACGGGTTTGTTCGTGCAGGGCAGTCCCTTTGTCCGTCAGCACGATATTGACCTGGCGGCCGTCCGTCGGGTGCGGCCGGCGCTCGACGATGCCCATTTCCTCAAGCGCTGCGATGGTAGTTCCCATCGACTGCGGTTTCATGCCTTCCGCGCGCGCCAGATCGGCGGTCGTTGCAGCCCCGTTTTTAGCAAGACGCTTCATGACGGCAGCCTCCGTCAATGAAAGCTCATGCGAGGCTGCCGCCGCGCGCACGCGGCGCACCAATATCCCAATGGAGTGAGCAAAGTCGCTTACGGCGGTGTCGAGGGTATTTTGTATCATAAAATCCACCATACCAGAAAGACAGGAAAACTGTCAAGTTTAACTTCTAATTCAGAATTACTTCCTTTGTTAAGTGCTTACGCAAAATTATTTATGTCATTGCGAGCGATTAGGTAATGTAGCGAAGCAATCTCCAAACCCTGACGATTGCTACCCTGCGGGAAGCCCCCTCCGGGGTCTACGTTCCGCTTCGCTCCACTCGCGGCGGACAAATATATATTTAATTTTGCACAACTACTTAGTGTACTGGCGTTTCATCGGCGCATCTAAAGGCGGAGTTTTAAACTCGCAAAGGGGCGAAATTTCTGTGCGTCCTTAAAATACCGTCCTGCTTTTTTTGGCTAAAAAAGTACTCAAAGATCAATATGATCAGGTGAGTACTCAAAGCTGAAAAGCTTACCTATTAAGCTTTTCAAAAAAGTAACCATCACGCGAGGGGGCGTTATGAGTACTCAAAAGAAAAAAATCCCCTTGGTAAGTACCAAGGGGAGAAAAAAGCTCTTCAATATAAGCATTGAGCGCGATTTTTTAGTTCGTCGAATTTACGTTATCTGTGGAAACAGGAATAACACTTGGAAATACATAGCCACCATTTTGAGCTGCCTCGGTTGGTAAGTAGTCTCGCCCAGTTAGGCGGAAAGGACTCCCAGCAGGAATGGGCAACCAGTTAGCAGTGCCTGAAGCCGGTTTGGTAGCCGAAAGAGTAATGGTTAGTGAGCCATCAGCATTAAATACCAAATTATTAGGTGTATTGGTACCAACGGAGTAAATATTGTCGGGATTGGGAATTAAGAAACCCCTCGCATCATAAGCAGTTAAAGACCAGAAGCCATTAGTACCAGGGAGTGAAGGTGGCAGACCTCCTGCTGGAAAGGTAACGGTGTATGTCTTTGACCCATCAAGGGGTGTTCCGTCAGGTGTTGATGGACTAAAATAAATTGATTCTTGGGGTTGGTTAGAAGCAATACCAACCCTAGCGATCTGTGTTCGATAAAGGTAGTTCGTTCCATAACTACCAAGGGTGCCGCTACTAGCACTCGTGTCTTTTAGCGCAGCTTGGATCGCCGCTACCGCCTGTGTCTCTGTGATTGTAGGACCTGATGCGGAGGGGGCGCCAGTAGTACCATTACCGATGCCGATCAAGGCGAAATTGGCGATTAGGTTTTTGAGTTTGGATCGGGATAGCCCCCCACCCCCTACTGATAGAGGATTATTTGACAAATCTGCGTTTAATTGTTGGAATGCTTTTAGGGCAGTAGCGGGATCGTCCGTCGGTGTTGTGGCTATATCGGCAAGCTCTCTAGGGGTTAGAGGAATTTGCCCCAGAGCAAATACACCAGCAAATTCAGATTCGACCGTCGGCTGAATGTATTTACTGCCGCTTGGCGGAGTAATGGTATACCCCGACTGTAGATTCAGAGAATAAGCTAAACTATCTTGAGAAGCTTGATTAGTGACAAAAGTTCGAGACAGTAGCCAGATCGTATCAGTATCGGACTTAATCTGTGTATACCCTTTCGGAACAATCCCGCGCCAGCCTGGTGGAGTGATATAGTAACTACCAGGCGATGTCACATTGAGGTTTCCTGGGGTAGTTAAGGTTGGTCCAACGTCACCTATGTAGCCCAGAGTATCGGTATAGGCATTGAGTAACAATATGGAATAAAAGTTATTATTGGGATTTGCCGGAACACTTACGGTAACAGGGCCTTGACTCAAATTCAAGTAGGCGTTTCCGTAGAGCGTGTCAACATTAGGACCGAAGAAAGGATCGGTAGGTGTAGAAAGCCGCGAATTCAGGTTAAATTGGCTGTTAACAATTGCTAGTGGGGAACCTTCTGAATTCACCGGATTTTGCTGCGCCAGGTCTTGATACTCTTTGCCTTTTTCTGCTACCAAAGGGTAGCCGTAGATAAAAGCTGCTTCTGCAATCTCTTGTTTCTGTTCCTCTGTCGGGTTAGTAATGACGCTAGATCCAAGTTCATTGAACAGACGACTATTGTCAGCTAGTACACGATTAACCCCAATGTTGGTTAATGCTATTGCTGCTAATGAAACGACCGAGAACCTTACTGATAGTGATTTTCGAGTTAACATTTCAGTACCAATAAATTGCTTGGTTACAAAGTACTGTAATCCTACAGAGTTATGTGAATAACAGTCAATGAGAGCATAACAAAATGTAACAGCCCCCAGCATTACGAAGCAATGACGGTTTGGGGATGATGAAATCTCCAGATTTATGAAACATACGGATGTTAAGAAAATATTGCTTAAACTCATCCCACCCCTAAAAGGAGTGGGCATGGGGCATGGGGCATGGGGTGCGTTACCTATGCCCGGCGCCTGTCGCCCGAAACGGCCTCGCGTCGATTCCTCCCACCCCTACAAGGAGTGGGAGGAATCGCCGTTTTCTTTGAAAGGACTCAGAAGTTTCAAAACTCGCTCCAGGTAACGCAAGAAACTCGTTAAACAAGCTAGCAGAATCTATCCCTTCACCCCTGTTTTTGTTGCTGGAGATACTTAAGAGCTTCTGTTGTTTCCACCTGAGGAAATTCTAAGTAAAAATTACTGACACTCAAAAAAGGTTCTGGTGTTGCCAGGACAATCAGGCGATCGCCCCACTGACGCAACCAAGGTAACAACTTTAATGGGGCTACAGGTGTGCAGATCCATACTTCTGCGGGAGAAAGTTTTTTCAGGGCATTTGCCGCAACCGCCATTGTCATACCCGTAGCAATACCATCATCAACTAAGATCAGCGTAGCACCCTCTGTCTTTACCTGCGGACAAGCAGGACTTAATTGATCTTCAAGAGACTTAGCTTGATGGATGGTGGCATTGAGTGCTGCTTGCCGCCACCGCGAAGCCAGTTTGTAACGAAATATTTTTTGCTGTTCCCAAAGAACATGACCTGAGGCAGTCACCGCACCAATTGCCAACTCGGGATTGTCTGGATGGCTAATCTTTTTCGCCACCTCTACCGTTAACGGACAATCAAGGAGACGCACTATTGGTGCCGCCACTGGCAGTCCTCCCCGTGGTAAAGCATAGACAATCGGTACAGGCTTTGCCCCATCAGTAGTTTGCTGGGTCAAAATAATGTGAATCGCTTGCGCTAGTTTTTCACCAGCTTCGGTACGGTCAGTAAAAAGTGGGGTAGATGGCATAGTTTCCCCAGCACATGAGACGCCATTGCTTTTATCATGACTGATTTTTGCTCAAGTGTGTTTTTATGTATCAATTAAGAAGCACCTTGCGTTTAAGCCAACATCTCAATTTTCATGAGCAACGAACAACAACTCAGCCTCTTCGGAGACTCAAACTTTGACCAGAAAGAATTGATTCCTACAGATGCCAAAATTCCCATTCCTCGTGGAACCTATGCCAGCATGATTGAATTGGCACAGGATTGTAATCAGTGCCACCGTTGTGGATTGGGAGACACTCGAACTCACGCAGTCGTCGGACGCGGTAACCTCAATGCACCAATCATGGTTGTGGGAGAAGCACCAGGTCAAAACGAAGACGAAACCGGGTTACCTTTTGTCGGAAAAGCGGGACAGTTGCTAGAGAAAATTTTGGCTTCTGTAAATTTGGATACAGACAAGAATGTTTATATTTGTAATGTGAACAAATGTAGACCTCCAGCTAACCGGGTTCCTACTACTGAAGAAATGGTGGCTTGCAAACCCTACCTGTTAGAACAAATTCGCCTAGTTGACCCAAAAATCATTCTATTGACAGGTGCAACTGCTGTAAAAAGTGTAACTGGTGATAAACGAGCCATTACCAAAATTCGCGGACAGTGGCTAGAGTGGGAAGGGCGTTTGTGTATGCCGATTTTCCACCCATCTTACTTGCTGCGTAACCCGAATCGCGAACAGGGCAGTCCCAAATGGTTAATGTGGCAAGATATACAAACAGTGCGTGACAAGTTTGATGAAATCCAGAAAAACATCTGAGGCATTGTCAGGACTTACGCAGCGATGATTGGTCATTGCGAGCGAAACGTAGTGGAGCGAAGC
>CAZZXJ010000186.1:0-10214 GCA_964657905.1 uncultured Stigonema sp. | reverse complement strand
GTCAGTGGCACGGATGCGCACACGTCCGGTTGTTGCATGGATTATTTGTAAACTCCCTGAGGACTGTTGCACTGTTGACTGTACAGTTGCTTCATTTGCTTCAGCGCTTTGCTGCTCAGCAGAGATTAATTCACGAGAGTTATGCGCCGATGAACTTAATCTCTCGTCGCGACTACTGGTAGTTTTGGTCATTTACCCGCTAGCTAACTCCACCCAAAAGGTTAACTGTAGGTTAAATTTACCTTAATACTTGAGGTGAAGTATCACTCTTTAGAATTATTTACGGTTAAGTGTTGTTAATTACAAGCTTTTGGTACTCCTGCTCGGTGATGATGTCAAGAGTACTCTCCAAGCGATCCAAAAAGACGATACCGTCAAGATGGTCATGCTCATGTTGAAAGATGCGAGCCACAAAATCACTAAATTTTTGCTTTTGGGGCTTGCCATTTCGGTCAATGTATTCTACCTCAACAGCCTCATATCTAGGAACTAAGCCCCTAATCCCTGGAATACTCAAACAACCTTCCCAACCTTTCACAACTTCAGTAGAATTTGCCAGAATTCTAGGGTTAATCATGGCAGTGGGTTCCATTTCTGGGGCATTGGGATACCTAGGATTAGGACGGGAGGCAACAATGAATAAACGATCAGATTCTGCTACTTGAGGTGCGGCAATTCCGACCCCATTAGCCTTGGCGACTGTTGCCATTAAATCGTCAATTAGTTTCTGAATGCGATCAGAATGGATATTTTCCACAAAAGAAGCTTTTTGTCGCAGTGTCGGATTTCCTAATTCAATGATTGGAAGTAGTTCTGCCATAACAGTCAATAGTCTAAAGTCCATAGTCCATAGTAGATGAGTCAAGAGTCACTCGACTATTGACTCTTGACTCTTGAGTCCTAACTTTTTTAGCTTTCATGCCGAACAGGCAAAGGTGCAGGTTTTACCGCTACTTGTGCTGTTTGCCCATTGCGTTGCAGTTGTAGTTGTAAAGGAACTCCTATTTTACTGATTTCTACTAGCTTTTGTAGATCTTCAATGGTAGTGACAGGCTGGTTATTAATGCTTTGAATCACATCACCTGCTCGTAGTCCAGCATCTGCTGCTGGACTATGAGGGACGACAGCAATCAACAAAACTCCTTTATCTAGTGCTAGATTGACGCCAAATTTACTATTGACTCTTTCTTTAATATCTGGCGTCAGTGTCACCATCTGAACACCTAAATAAGGATGCTCAACCTTACCTTGAGCAATTAATATTTGGGCAATCCGCTGCGCAGTATTAATGGGAATGGCAAATCCTAGCCCTTGGGCGCCTTGGATGATGGCGGTGTTCATGCCAATCACCTCACCACGAGCATTTAGTAGTGGTCCGCCAGAGTTACCAGGGTTAATTGCAGCATCGGTTTGAATGTAATCAACGCGCTTGTCACTCGCACCAATGTCAGTGGCAGAACGACCTGTGGCGCTGATAATCCCAGAGGTGACGGTATTGTCTAGACCTAAAGGATTACCGATCGCAATTGCCGGTTCTCCTGGTTGCAAGACTTCAGAATTGCCTTCAGCAACGATTGGCAGGTTATTGGCATTAATTTTGATCACAGCAACATCCGTTACCGGGTCTTGACCCTGCACTCGTCCGTCAAAAGTACGACCATCTTTCAGTTTCACTGTGACAGTGTCAGCACCGTTGACCACATGGGAGTTAGTTAAAATCTGACCATTAGCGTTGATAATAAACCCAGAACCGCTACCCCGCTCTACTTGCTGTCTAGGTGATGGTACTCTGTCTCCGAAAAACCGCCGGAAAAGAGGATCATTCAACTCGTCTGGAACCTGAGAAGTTATGGTTTTGATAGAATTAATGCGAACTACGGCAGGTCCTACCTTTTGCACAACTGCGACGACAGAGTTCGCAGATCCACCAGATGATGCGATAATTGGGGGCGGGACAGCAGCAGGATTTGTCTGGGTTGTGTTTTGAGCTTGATTCTGAGATTGAACATTGGTTCTTTGAGTTTCAAGCAGATTGGTAGGTATTGAGCAGCCGCCAAGAGACACAACTGTAATTCCACCTATGAGTATGGACACAAGAGTGTCTGCTGACAACGTTCGGGGCAAAAAAGTGGTATGCATCAAGGGTCGGAGCGAGTCAGTGGTCCCGCCTCCCTTGGCTCCCCTGTGAGTACCTACCCTGAAACCGATTTTTGCAACAATTGGGTTAATGTTATGTTCTTTTTTCTTCATGTGTCTTTGCTTGGGGCGTGTGAATCAGTGGGTGGTAGGATATTGCCTACTGGGAAAAGTCCAAGAATAATTACAACTTAAAAGCTTGTTTCCGGTCTAGAGTATAGTCTGCTAAATTGGGGAACGCTTGTATTTTCTATTGTGACGATTGCTAGCATTGGTTGTAAAACATGGAAATTGCCATAGAGAGTCTGTGGAGTCAGGTACTGGAGCGCTTGCAGCTGGAGCTATCCCGTCCCACCTTTGAAACTTGGATCAAAACTGCCAGTGCCGAGCGATTGGAAAATAATTGCTTGGTAATTCGTACTCCTAATCCCTTTGCTCGTAATTGGTTACAGAAATATTACATAAAAACTATTGCTAATGTAGTGCAAAATATTCTTGGTTATCCAGTAGAAATTTATATAACAGTTGCTAAAGGTGATGAATCTCATTTGAGCGAAAGCTCGTGTTCTTGGGGATTACCGGAAGGAACCAGTGTTCTTGAAAGTTTTCCCATAAACAAACGAAGAAGTACTGATTTAAACCTGAAGTATGTATTCTCCAGATTTGTAGTTGGTGCCAACAGTCGTATGGCTCATGCTGCGTCGTTAGCGGTTGCTGAATCCCCTGGAAGGGAGTTTAATCCCTTGTTTTTATGCGGTGGTGTGGGCTTGGGTAAGACGCACCTCATGCAGGCGATCGGTCACTATCGCTTGGAAATTTGTCCTGATTCTAGAATATTTTACGTCTCTACTGAGCAGTTTACGAATGATTTAATTACTGCCATTCGCAAGGATAGTATGCAAAGTTTCCGGGAGCATTACCGTGCTGCTGATGTAATTTTGGTAGATGACATTCAGTTTATCGAAGGCAAGGAGTACACTCAAGAAGAATTTTTTCATACTTTTAATACTTTACATGAAGCTGGTAAACAGGTCGTTATCGCTTCCGATCGTCCACCTAACCAAATTCCTCGGCTACAAGAACGTCTGTGTTCTCGTTTTTCTATGGGATTAATTGCTGATATCCAACCGCCGGATTTGGAAACTAGAATGGCGATTTTACAAAAAAAAGCCGAGTACGAAAACATTCGTCTGCCCAGAGATGTCATAGAGTATATTGCTTCTAACTACACCTCTAATATTCGAGAGTTAGAGGGAGCTTTAATTCGGGCAGTTGCCTATATCTCCATTTGGGGTTTGCCCATGACGGTGGAAAATATAGCACCAGTTTTAGAACCACCAACTGAGAAGGTTGAAGCAACCCCAGAGGTAATTTTGACGATTATAGCTGATACATTTGATCTCTCAATCGAAGACCTCAAAAGCAATTCGCGCCGACGGGAAATTAGCTTTGCACGTCAAATCGGAATGTATCTGATGCGGCAGCACACAGATCTGAGTTTACCTAGAATCGGAGAAGAATTCGGTGGAAAAGACCATACAACAGTGATGTACAGTTGTGAAAAGATTACCCAACTCCGAGAAACTGATCAAGGTCTGGTACAAACACTGCGTCAACTGAGCGATCGGGTGCGTACTGCACAAGTTAAACCTATGTTATCTTGAGTATAATTCAGCATTTTAAGATTATGCGGAAGAGAAACAGCTAAGAAGCGAGTGACCGCCCTGTGGTTCGTCAAAAGTCAAACATTTTTAAATAATTCAAGCGGGTTTGACTTTTGAGCAGAGGGAAAGCGACTGAGTTGTTAGGTGTGCATCCTGACACTATGAGTCCATGGGAGATTTCCGGGAAGATAACGTTACTAACGAAGGAGGACACCGCAGGTATGATGTAGCCAAGCTACTGGGCACGGTAGAAAAAGTGGGAAAAAAATTGTAGAAACTTGCACAAATTGAAGCAGAAGGTGCTGTATTGTAGAAATAAACAGAGAAAAACTACAATAAACTTGGAGGTGAGAAGCTCTGTCCGTAGTAACAATTCAAACACTAGCGCTTAATGTGGAGAAGATGCCAGAAAACAAACAGGCATTGGAGTATCTAGAAGAATACGGAGCGCTATTCGGGCAAGCAATTCGCAAGGGATATTCAGAGAGAAACAAGTTAGGGAAGACCTATAAAAAAACACGATTTGTTGAATCTTTCATCTGTAAACAGTTAGAAGAAAAGTATAAGCTATCAGCATCAGAAGCAAGAAATGCCTACAATAAATCATCTGCTGCTTATGATTCACAAGGTAAGTTAACTGACATTTATATAGATGAGTCTTTTGACCGAATCAGGGAACTTAGAAGGACTATAAAGAAGTTAGAATTTAAGCGAAAAAAAGCCCAGGATTTAGGGCAAATATCAACGGCTAGTAACCTAACCAAAAAGATTCACTACAAGCAGCAGAAGCTCAACAAAGTAGAAGCCAAGATAGCGCGGCTAAAAGAGTCAAGGGATGAAGGTAGATTCAGCGTAACCTTTGGCTCCGCGAGACTATTTGAAAAGCAATACAGGTTAGAAGAAAACGGTTATGCAAGTAATGAAGAATGGTTGGAAGACTGGAGGGAATCCCGCTCTAACCGTTCATTTTTTATCGGCTCAAAGAACTACCATGGTGGTAATCAGTTAGTCAGATATGACGCTGAAAAGCATACTCTAACGATTACTGTTACGCCAAGTCTCAGGGAGAAATATGGCAGTACTTTAACCTTGTATCACATCATTTTTTCTCACGGAGAGGAATGGTTAAAAGCAGCAATAAAGCCAGTACGTCGCACATCAACTCGTGTCAAGAAAAAGAGCGGTTCCGGAATAGAACTTGTAGAAGACCTGGAATGTGCAGAACAATCAGAATTGGTAGCAGTACAACTTCATAAACTACAGAAAGTAGAGACCAAGAGAAACGGTAGTACGTTGCCAGTTACTTATGAAATTGTTCGTCTTGATGGCAACGTTTACATCAATGTAACCATAGAGACGATAGGTCCAGTGATCACAACAAGCCTGGAAAATGGCTCACTGGGGATAGACTTTAATCCTGGCAGTATTGATTGGACGTTGAGCGACCGACACGGTAATTTGAAGCGCCACGGTTCCATCAAAACAAATGTCCAGGATAAGCGCTCAATCCAGACCAAAGATATTATTGGAAAGGCTGTTTCCGTTATTGTTGGAGTCGCGCTCAAATACAATCTTTTCCACAGGTAGTATCACTCCTACCCAAGTTAAAAAACCGACGGCTATTCATTTATGTTAAGTAGAGTATAAAAATTAATTAAGATAAAGTTACTTTGTGGAAAAAATCATGACTTTTTGTGGAAAACTCGGAAAAATTCTGTGGAAAACATCATAACTTCAGTAGAAATTTTTATTGAGTATAACTACTCTGTGGAAAAATAACTACTTTTTCCACAGGTTTTCCACAGTTCTTTACCTACATAAACATCAATCAAACAGATTCCTCTCTAGGTTTTCCACAATTTCCACACCCAACACACAAGCTGAATCTAACTATGAAATTAGTTTGCACCCAAAGTGATCTTAGTTCTAACCTCTCACTTACAAGCCGTGCTGTACCTTCACGCCCGACTCATCCAGTACTCGCTAATGTGCTATTACAAGCGGATGCTGAAACTAACCGGGTCAGCTTAACAGCCTTTGATCTGAGCTTGGGTATCCGCACTAGCTTTAGCGCCCTTGTTGAGCAGGGGGGAGCAATTGCCATTCCGGCTAAGCTGCTCAATGATATCACCTCTCGTCTTTGTGAGGGAGAAATTACCTTAGAAGATGAATCGGCATCTATAAGTACCCCTGGTAGCGAAGGTTTAATTGTTACACTCACACCCAAAACTGGGCGTTATCAGGTGCGAGCAATGGGAGCCGAAGACTTTCCTGAACTACCTGTCATCGAAAATGCAGAGACGCGATCGGTCGCGTCTCTACAAGCTACGGCATTAATTGAGGGACTGCGAGGTTCATTATTTGCTACCAGTGCAGATGAAACCAAGCAGGTACTTACTGGAGTACATTTAACAGTTAAACAAGACACCCTGGAATTTGCCGCTACTGATGGTCATCGCTTAGCCGTGGTGGAAACTACTAACGAGAGTCTAGGAGCAAAAGATGTCGAGACGGGATCGCTCGCTTCTCTTGAGGTGACAGTACCAGCTAGAGCCTTACGCGAACTAGAGCGGATGGTGACTCATAGCGACTCACAGGATGAACCTGTTGCGTTGTATTTTGATCAAGGTCAAGTTGTTTTTGAATTGGCTGATCAAAGGTTAACGAGCCGCACTTTAGAAGGGCAGTATCCGGCTTACCGTCTACTCATACCCCGCCAATTTGAACGAGAATTAACTCTAGACCGACGACTATTCTTGAGTACCTTGGAGCGGATTGCTGTATTAGCCGATCAGAAGAATAATATTGTGAAAGTTAGCCTAGATAGCGTTGCCCAGGAAATCACCTTATCTTGTGAAGCTCAAGATGTAGGCAACGCTACTGAGTCAATGTCAGCACAAATATCTGGAGAAAACATAGATATAGCTTTTAATATCAAATATTTAATGGAAGGCTTAAAAGCATTGCCAGCTTCGGAAATTCTCATGCAGTTAAATGAAGCCTTAACCCCTGTGATTTTCACGCCTCTGGGCGGTGTGAAAATGACCTATTTAGCTATGCCTGTGCAATTGAGAAATTAGTAGGTTGGGGTCAACTCCGCCCTGGCAAAGTGGTGATATCTGCTAATAGAAGAATGGTTAATAGCTCATTGCCAGATTACGATTAGCTATGAGCTATTACCTATTAGCCGCCTTAACCGATTGTTAAGTCAATTCGGTGATTTGTCTCCTCGGAATTTCAATCCAGAATTCCGTGCCTACCCCTGGCGATGAATCACATTTTAAGACTCCACCGTGTTTATTTACGATAATTTGATAACTAATTGAAAGTCCTAAGCCAGTGCCCCTACCTACTGGTTTAGTTGTAAAAAACGGATCGAACACTCTGCCAATAATATTTTTCGGTATTCCTCGACCATTGTCGGCAATGCGAATCAACACCCGGTTCCTGTCCAGGATTTCGGTACGAATCCGAATCTGGGGAGTTGTCATTTGTCCAAGGTTCTTTTCTAATGACAAGGGAACGCCACTTACTTCAACGCCAGTCGCCTTCGGCGGGAAACCCGCCTGCTGCGCTGGCTCCGCAACAGAGTGGTTCCTAATGATAAATGACTCTTCTAAAGCATCGATCGCATTACTTAAAACATTTATAAATACCTGATTGAGTTGTCCGGCGTAGCACTCAACCAAGGGTAGATTGCCGTACTCTTTGATTACCTCAATACCTGAGCTATTTAGCGTTGCTTTCAAGCGATGCTGTAAAATAAGTAGAGTGCTATTAATGCCTTCGTGAATATCCACTGACTTGATTTCAGCTTGGTCGTGCCGAGAGAAATTTTGTAAACACAGAACTATCTGGCTGATGCGTTCAACCCCTATCTTCATTGAGGACAACATTTTTGGCAAATCTTCCATGAGAAAATCTAAGTCAATCTCTTGCGATCGTTGAAGAATTTCCGGGCTGGGGTTGAGACAATGCTGCTGATAGAGTGTCAGTATACTAAGTAAATCATCAGCGTATTCACTCACATAAGTAATGTTGCCAGAGATAAAGCTCACTGGATTGTTAATTTCGTGGGCTACACCCGCCACTAGTTGACCCAGTGAGGACATTTTTTCGGTTTGGATTAGCTGGGTTTGAGTCTGTTGTAAATTATGTAACGTTTGAGCCAACTGCTCTGCTTGTTGTTGTGTTTGAGCGAGTAATTCTGTTTGCAGGAGTGCCACCCCAAGTTGAGCAGCGATCTGACTGAGAAAATTAATTTCAGAGGGTTCCCAATGACGAGGTTGAGAGTGTTGATAAGCTACCAGCAAACCCCAGAGTTGTTGCCCAACAAAGATCGGAGTCAGCACATAAGCCTTGATGCTGAATTGCTCTAGAATCTCGATGTGGCATATTGAGTGACCAACTTGATAGATGTCATCTACCGCAAATGATTCATGATTGCGGTAGCGTCCTCCTTGTGTCTCTTGTAAGTAAGTGTCATTCCAGATGGTTTTAGTCGTTAGGTTGACGAAATTTCCATACGTGGGACCGGCAATTTCAAAATCATATATAAATTCACCACCCCAGTCAGGGTTGAAGCGATAGACAGCGACTCGATCTGCTCTGATCAATTGACAAACCTCTTTGGTGGTTGTCTGAAAAATGGTGTCTACGTCCAGGGACTCACGAATCTTGGCAACGACTCCAAACAACGCCTGTTGTTGTTCAGTTACTTGTTGTAGCTTGAGTGTGCGCTCTTTGACTTCATTTTCTAAATTGGTATTAAACGCATACACCTGTTGGTATAGCTCATACTCATGAATTGCTGTCGCAAATTGTTTGCTTAGATCACGAGCTAGTAAAATCTCGTCAGCAGTCCACTCGCAAGCTTGTGCCTTTTTTAATTCTCGCCAAACCTCAAACGATAAACGGGGATACAACTGTCGTTGATCTAAGTCACACTGACCTGCCCACAAGGTTTCTGTGTCAATCTCGTCCCGAAAAATACTCAAGTATCCTAGCAACTGCTGACGATACTCAAGTGGGATCATTAAAATGCTACGAATTTTTGTTGGTCGGAAAGCAACTTGCAGATTTCGTAATTCAGGCGTTTGGTAGATGTCGGAAATTGCCCAAACATTATGTTCACCAGACTTGTAGTGTTCCTGCCAAACGCTATACTGTTCCATCAATCGATATCTTGCCAAATCTGGCATCACAGGTTGCTGACCATAGGTATACACATGGACATAGTTGCTTTCAAGTTCCAAACACTCTGCTAAGCTTTTAAAGCTGTCATTAGACTTATCTGTAAATTGGTTAGTATGGTCAGGGCGGGAGTCCCAATCCCTGTGAGGGATGGAAATAAAATTCAAGGCTTCATCTCTCACGCACAGCCTACCACCACTACCCCCGAATGTATTGACGGCTTCTTCTAATGCAGGTTGTAATTTGATGGAGGGCAGTGAATGCAGCAGTGTGGCGATGCGGTTGATGATGCCTTCCCGAGTAGCTCTTTCATGGGTTTGGGTAAGCAGAGTACTTTGGGCGATCGCCAGTGACATCTGATCTACTACCATTTGCACCGCTTCGATTTGATACTCTGAAATGGAACGGGGCTGTGAGTGGTGAGACACCAGCAACCCCCAGAGTTTCTCTTGATGAAGAATAGGTGCTACTAGAGAGGACTGTACCCCCATTGCAGTCAAGTATTCCACATGGCAGGGGTCTACAGGACGGTAACGGATATCCTCTGATATAGTTTCTCCATTTTCCAAGTCCTGTAAATGACTTTGACCAATCTGTCGAGTATCAACATTGACAACTGAACGCATCCGTGATTTGACAAACAATTCACGGGCATGAGGCGGAATGTCATCGGCAGGAAAATTTAGTAACAGCAGTGAAGGTAGCTTATGCTCACATATGGATTCAGCAATAACCTGACCGCTACCATCGCCATGGAACTTGTAAATCTTCACTCGGTCAGTTCCAAGAAAGCAACGTACCTCTGACACTGTTGTTGTGAGAATCTCTTGCAGATCTAGAGTTTGACGAATACTGTTGATAATGCGGCGCAGCAAATTTTCTTGCTCAAGACGTACCTGCAAGTAGTGTTCAGTGTTCGGGATCATTGCTTCCAGTAAAATAATTTGTAAAGAGATACAAATAGACCTAATAATATTGTTATAATTAATTGTTATACTTGTCTTCAGTAAAACTACGGGCAAAAATCTCTGAATAAAATTTATATTTAGGAGTCAGGAGTCAGGAGCCAGAATGGTTAGAGTGTAATTGAGGATATCATTTATCAGGAAACAGTTAGAACAATTTTAACTCATTAGCGAATAATAGATGATTCTGTTCACCTAGCTAATGATTTCTAGTCACTGTTCACTGATTACCTAACTCCTGACTCCTGACTCCTAA
>CAZZXJ010000185.1:0-10222 GCA_964657905.1 uncultured Stigonema sp. | reverse complement strand
TTAATTTTTAATTCCGCGTTCGACGAAGTCGTTCCCGTAGGGTAGCGGTACTAGTGCCAGTGAGTGTTGAGTTAATTGTTGATAACTATCAACTCTTACCCTCTGAATGTTAAGCTGCTAGGCAGACAAGAACGATACCAAACAGGTCTTTCCCTAGCTCTAGTAATGGAAGAAAAGAAAAAACCGCCCTTGAATGACAAAGAAGGGCGAATTGGCAATGTGTTAACGAATGATTGCTGGCGGTGTTTGCCGCTTCAAGCACTGTCTTCATCGTTTTTCTACCCCATAGATTAATCTATGGGGTTTTTCTTTTTGCATTTGACTTTTCACTTTAAAACAGGGGGCGGCAAATGAGGAAACTACTAAGGCGAATTACAGAAGCTACCAAAGATGAAAACTTTATGTACGCCATCGAAAATATAGAGGTGCTAGTTTCCAAAGTTCTTTCGATTTTTCTGGTGCTCGTAATTTTGGTAGCGATCGTCGAGCTGGGAATTTCTATTTGTAAAGAATTATTTAACCCACACACTGGCACGTTTAGCACCAGATTACTTAACATTTTTGGCTTGTTTTTAGATGTTTTAATTGCTTTAGAAATTTTAGAAAATATCACGGCGTATCTGCGAAAACATGTTTTTCAAGTTGAATTGGTGATTGTCACCTCTTTAATTGCAGTTTCCCGAAAGATTATTCTTCTTGACCTAGAAAAAGTACCAGGTATTGATATCATTGGTTTAGGAGTTGCCATTCTTGCTTTATCAATAAGTTATTGGATTATTCGCCGCAGCAATGCTAGAAATTCACATTAAACAGGAACTGCAATAGAAATGATATTTTTTGAATTCGAGGCAGATTTTGTTGATTCTCTACGTTGCATTCCCATGCAGGTACGCTGCAAACTCGATACTTGTGGCATTAAATTAAAGTTATCCGATTGGAGTCACATGACTAAAGATGAGCGTCAGGCAATGGTAGAATTACCTTGCTCTACGGAAACTGAAATTCAAGCATATCGGGAATATATTCAGCAGCTGATTTTACAACGTACTGGCACACCACCTGCCGAATTACCCATTGATCCCGATCCTGCATGGATGGATGCTACCACCGTCCCAGCAAGCCTTCAGGAGAAAGTAAGAGAATTAGGTCTTCGCCTCACCCCCCAACAGTGGGCGACATTAACTCCCCTAGAGCGTTTTGCCTTGATTAAACTTAGCCGTCCAAGCCATGAAAACGAAAACTTTCCCAAAGCCTTGAAGGAGTTCCATCTGCTTTAAGAGACGCGATTAATCGCGTCTTTCTTGGCAATACTACTCGGTTAAGGTTTTTTTTATGGTAATTCTGGTTGTAGAGACGCGATTAATCGCGTCTCTACAGGGTTTGGCGTAATTGTAATTATCTTAGGCACCTCCAGAGAATAAAATGCCCAGCCGTCTAATTGATCGGACAACCGATACCTGGTCGCGGTGGGTGTCCCAGCCTAAAAGGCTGGGACACGGCTGGGCATTTTATTTTTTGGATCTCCCTTAACCGAGCAGTATTGGCTTTCTTGGTGGCTCTGACAAAAAGAAATTACAATAAAATCATCCCTCTGCAAAAGAGATTATTTCTAATCTGGAAACAGACTGGAGACTCAAATGACCCAAGCAACAATCGCAATATCCACAAAGGAATCACCTCTGCTGTTCGAGGGACTGACTTGGGGAGAGTTCAAAGCAGTTGAGCAATTGTTAGACCGTCCTGGATATCGGCTTTCTTTCCTGGATGGAGTTTTGGAGATCCGACGAATGCCAGGTGAACCTCACGAAACTGTTAAGGAAAGAATCGGCGCTTTGTTAGAACTATACCTGCTGATGGCAGGGTTTGACTTTACCCCAACTGGTTCCATGACCCTGGAAAGTGAAGCAGTCACTGTCAAGCGAGAGGCTGATAAATCTTATAAACTTGCCCCAGGTGGAGTGCGTCCCGATCTGGTGATCGAGGTGGTGTTTACCAGTGGCGGTATCAACAAACTGGAGGCATACAAGCGACTCTTGATTCCGGAAGTGTGGTTTTGGGAAGACGGTGTGTTAGAGGTCTATCACCTGCGCTTAGAGGGAAAGACGGTAGAATATGAAAGGGTTTCCGGTAGTGAGGAAGTGAAAGGAATCGATCTGGATTTGTTGTTACGTTGCATCAATATGGTGAATCATGTGGATGCTATCAAGACGTTTCAACAGGGGTAAAGAAAAAGCGAGAACCTTGAATCGTTGACAGTAAACATCGCCACGTTTCGACTGCACGACTTTTAGAAACCCATTAGAATGAACTGTTAGGGGAGTGAGCGCCGACTTTTCGTCTCAACTCCACTATTCAGAGAAAGGCTTTTAGTTATTTCCTCTTACTAGTTCATATCATGTCCGGTAGTTGTTATAATATACAACCGCCACATTGTAAGGGCGCGGAAACCGCGCCCCTACGGTTTAATGGTGCTGTAAGACCTCAGATCGCCCACTTGCTTGGAACAGGGTTTGGGCGTGAGGGCTAGAGATTGTAACTAATCAATCTGACTTGATATGATTTGTTCGCGTTGAAAGGGCTGGCAATGCCTATCCTACGAAGAATTTCACTTTGCAGATAGGACTGCTATATCTGTGTACTTAATTACTCATTAGTGACCGGGAAGTAGTCAGGCGGCTGGAACCAGAATAGTCAGCACTCTTCTCTCGTATGTAATGATTTCAACCTGTTATAACAGGTGTAGAGACCTTGCATGCAAAGTCTCTACTTGGTGCAAGATGTAAGTAAGGTTAAGTCCTACTACCAAATTATTTTAATAACTCGATGACGGGCAAAAACGCAAGACAGAACGCATTTCTGCGGCTAGTGTCTGGTAGTGGAGCAGCTTTTGGGACACAATCTCGCTACTTGCTGCTGACAAGTAAAGAGGTAGTAATTGGACGTGACCCCAGCTGCCAAGTTGTCTTTGATGCCATAATGTGTCGAATGGTATCCCGTCGTCATGCGGTACTTCGCCCACTCTCTTCATACCCAGATGGCGAAGATAACTGGATACTTTGTGACTTGAATAGTGCCAATGGCACTTTTTTAAATGGAAAACGTTTGCAGAATGGTCAACAATTGATTCCAGGCGATCGCATTACTCTGGGTCATGATGGTCCAGAACTCATTTTCGAGTACGAAAACCACCAACCTACTGTCATCACCCAAACAGCATTCACACCACTTCCACCAGCAAACCACTACCAAGCCCCAACCTCTACGACAAACTACCAAATTCCGTCAAACCCAGACTCTATCAGTTTCACGCAACTGTTTCCCATTATTTCTACTGGCAAAGATTTAACGAGTAAAGCCTACCTTATACCGGGAATTCTCACAGTGGTATTCGTGGTATTAATGTTTGCCACACTAAATCGACCACAATTAAATCAAATTATAGTCGCAACTTTTATCGCATTGGCTGCCTACTACTTCTTTATTTACCTGTTGTGTGGTAAGCATAAGCCTTGGTGGGTACTACTGGGATCAGCATTAACTACGATGCTGATTTTACTTAGTCCCCTATTAGATTTATTTATCTTCGTATTTCGCGTCATCTTACCTGGTAGCTTGCCCTCAAATCAGGAATCCATCACCTTCACAGAGTTGCTTCTACGCATGTTTTTTGGTGCTGGCTTAATGGAAGAACTACTTAAGGCATTGCCGCTCCTAGGAGCACATATGATTGCCAGGGTGTTGCCATCTCCTTGGAGAGAACGCATCGGTGTCTGGGAACCTTTAGATGGTATTCTGCTGGGAACGGCTTCTGCTGTTGGCTTTACCTTGTTAGAAACTCTCGGACAGTATGTTCCACAGTATAGTCAAACTGTTGCTCAACAAGTAGGAGATGGGGCTGGTTTCGTTGCAGGGTTTCAACTGCTGATTCCGAGAATTTTAGGCTCTTTACCCGGACACATGGCTTACAGTGGCTATCTAGGATATTTTATCGGGTTGGCTGTACTCAAGCCTACTAAAAGTTTGCAGATTTTGCTAGTTGGTTATCTGACTGCCGCAGGGCTGCACGCTTTGTGGAACGCAACGGGAGTCATCAACAGCTTATTATTGGTCATTGTTGGGGTATTGTCTTACGCCTTTTTAATGGCAGCAATTCTCAAGGCGCGGGCGCTATCACCAACGCGATCGCAAAATTTTGCTACCCGCTTTTTCGGACCTAAGTAGGAGTGGCTAATGGAAGGCTGGCAATGAACAATGAACAATTAGCAATTAGCAATGAACAATTACTTTTTATGTCTTAAGGTAGATGATTCTATCTTTACATCTATCGTATGTTACAATCAAATAGTGATTGCTTGGTTTTGAGAAATATCAGCATCGCATTTACCAGACTTGCAACACAGCCGCCACTTGTAAGCATTCTTTGCCACTTCAATGGAATCAAAGCACAAAAGTAGATGCGGCTGAATTCAGGTTTCTTTTTGAGAACTGCTAAGTTGGCTGAAAGCATAGTAGGCGATCGCCAAACTTGCTTTTGCTTGCTCGATTTGCGATAAAGCTGTCCAATCGCTGTTGTCAACTTTAGCCAGCACAGATTCTAGGTTTTGCGGTTCGCTGCTACGCATAGCGTAGGCAAAAGGACGGGCGAGTACGAGCAGGTCTTCTGCTCCCCAACTTGGCAGGACAGCTTGAACACACTGAATAAGTTTCTCACCCATTGATTGCTGAGAGTTAAAAACCTCAGCAGCTTTCTGGGCGATCGCGTTAAGCCAGTTACTGGGTATAGATGAGCCAAAGCTAGTATGTAAAGTTTCTTGAAGTGTAGTTACATGATTCGGCACTGTACTACAATTGTATTGTTTGTAATTAGACCAGATTTGGTCTAGCTGGCTATAGAAAGCTTGTGAGCGCGTAGTCAGTTCTTCCTCCAACACATCCTGCATTATGAACTGCTGTTCTAGTTGGAGAAAATAGGTTTCTGATTCCTGATCTGCTGGATTCCAGGGATAAGTAACATCATCGGGTTCCAGTAGCGCTTCTAGAAACTCTAGTTCTACTTGAGAGGGTAAGGAATCAAAAATTTCTGAACCGTTGATTTTATTAACCATCTGTCGTCTCCCAATTAATTTATTAGCGGTATTTACAGCTACATCTGCCAGGATTTCATTTCCGCAAAAAGATTTTATTTTTCCAACACTGAAAGCACTTTTTTATGCTGGTTGCTGGGTAAGCCTTCAGGCTTCAGCCATTAGCAGCAATCTTGGTATTAGTGGATGCGCGTTTGTTGAGTGCTCATAGCTGAATGCTTACGCTTCATATCAGGAATCTTCGATCTGGAACTCCCAAGGCTGACTTCTAATACTACCAAACCTTAACTGCATACCCGATTCTACGGGGACCTCCTGGCGGTAGATTTGTTGCCAATCACCAGAGCGCAAAATCCAGGTTGTGCCATAGGTGGATAAATCTTGGAGGTGATATGTTCGCACCGACATAGACCCTATGAGAGTATTCCGACATAAGATTTCGGCATGGCGTTTTGAAACCGACGGTTCTGGGATCACAATATCATTCTCGATCGTGCGACCGATGCGAGTGATTCCATGTCGCAGTGACCAACTTTGCCCTCCTGGGGAGAGACTACGCAAACTTGCTGTAGTTCGCAAAGAAGTTATGCCAGGGATGGAAGTTTCTGGCAGTTCCGTAACTCCCTCATCAAAACTCTTGATTAGCTCACCATTATAGTCTGGATGCAGATAGAGAACTGGCAATGTCCAAGGTGGTTGATTGAACCTATAAAGTGCCAACAGCTGCAGTCTAGCCTCCGCCACAGCTTCATCAATTGTTTTGCGAGAGCGCAAAGCTTGGGTAAAGGCTTGAACAAAGGTGTGACTTTCGGGGTCAGCAATTTCATCGCGCATTCCTAAAACTGCCGGCACACCTTGACGAATCAGCACTTCTGCTAAGCTGCTGTGGGGTATAGCTTGGTGACCAGCAGCAGCCGGCTGTGCTCCCCAGCAGGCATTGAAAACTGCTAGTTTCACACCTGTACGGGTCAAAACTTGTGCCAATTCCATGCCATTAAGAGTCATGTCTTTTCGCAAAGACAGCAGCCCTCCGTCTGGTCCTGGCTTACCATGACCAGCGTAAAAGAAGACATTGTATGCTTTGGTGTCTAGGTGTTGAATCAACTCTTGTGGAGTTGGTTGCAGGAGTGTCCTCACAAAGCAGGGAGCATATCCTTGGGAATTGCTGCCCGTTAGACCACCGTTTGCCAGGGTTTGTTCTAAAAGGTCGGCTTCTTTTTCCAGTTGCAGCGACTCATCTTCTCCTAGAACTAGCAAAATGTTTAAAACCTGCTCCGTTCGCAAATCCGGTAGGGGTTCGACTTCGCTAGTGGTGCGGCTAAACAGCACATGTTGAAATAGGGATATTGGGGATTGACCAGGTTCGCGCTGCATAATTTCCCAAGGCAGAGCGATCAGATCTGGGTCACGAATTTCCAGTTGCAAGCGCAAGCGTGTATGCTGACCCATAGCAATGCCAAGACTGCGTTCAAGACTACTAAGAATTGGTCCTTCAAATACCCAGCCCCACAGGCTAATTCCCAACTGTTGCATCAGACGAGCAGTGTAGATGGTCGGCTGACCAGAAGTGGGTGGAACCAAATCTAATGGGAGTGGACTAGCTGATTGAGACTTTGAACTATGGGAAATATCTAAGTGACTATGACCGGCAAACATCTGCTGCCACTCAAGCCAAATTTGACTGAGGTGTTGCGGCCATACACAGTCACGTAAAACATAGCCACTAGGATAGGGAGCGTTCACCACCCAAATGGCGAAGTTGTTTGTGCCGGTGTTGATGAGACGGGCGATCGCCAGGTTCAGGGATGGCATGGATTCGGATTCGTTAATCTAATAGGTAAAACAAATAATTTCAAATAACAATTTTCAAAGATAAAAATATTTACCGAAGAAGAATTCAGGACTCAGGAGTCAGAATTCAGTTGAAGGTTAAGCGACTGGTGAAGCAGCGAGGTGAGTCAGTGCGGTCTTGGGGTCTCCCCAAGTAGAGCAACTGACGAACCCGTAAGGGTCATGTTCGTTACCCCCATGAGCGACTGCACCAAGCTTTATGGTGGATGAATCGTGGTTTAAAACAGAACGTTTTCAATCGTGGAGACAAAGAAAAAATTCTTTATTGAAAAGAACTACCTTCACATGGGGTTATTCTGACGACTGACGTCACGACTTCTGACTCCTTCTCATCTTTTGAGTTTTTTATTTATTTTATTACCTAATATTATTTCAGGTTTATTACTAGTTTATCGATTTTTTTTCTGTGCTGCTGCCTGTTTGACTTGTGTTGCTATTTGGTAAAATCCCACCATTATGTGTGGGTTTAGAGGTGGATCCAAGCCCAGAGTCAACGCTCGCAGAACATTTACTCGCATTGGCCCCTTTGGGTGTATAAAATGTCAATGATTTAAATGCGGAAAAGATAATTCTTGCTTCATCTCCTTGATTCAGTGATGGTTTATTACCTGTAGGAGGAGTGGTTCCTTCTCCTATTGAGCAGACCCGCAGATGAACCCAAAAGTCTTGATTGGTTGATTTTGCTGGTTCTTTTTTGATACTGATAATTTGCAAAACACTACCAGCAGGGGCGATCGCTTCCGTTGCGGACGGTGTAATTTTATTTAATACTATTTCACTGTTAGTCTCAATCAGCCGCCCTGGACCTACCTGAGTAGCGGACTCAGTAGGGGTGACAGATGGCTGTGGATTTACTGGTGGAGCAGTAACAGAAGCTTTCCAACCAAAAAACCACCCCTGTTGACGTAAAAAGTATCCCAGTAAAACACCTCCTAAAACTACTACAGCGAGGATTAGCAACTGTAGTGGAACTCTTAAGCCTTTGTTCCTCTTACTTGTGGGAATCACTCTAGTTGTCTGATTGTGTCTACGGTTTTGCGAACTTCCTAAGGCCGTAGGCGGCGAGGAGTCAGCTGATATTGAATTTAGGTCGGCAAGGGCTTTTGAAAGGGTTGATTTTGGTTCGGAGTACTTGACTTGATAGTGTACTAGAGCGATGGTGACATTATCGTGTCCATTTTGAGCGTTAGCAATTTCTAATAACTTTTCTGTTACATCAACGACATCTGACGAACTTGTGATCATTGGCAATATTTCTGTGTCCCAGTACTGGTCTACGCGATCAAAGTCACTCAACCCGTCGGAACACAGAAGGAAAACACAGTCTTCGTCAACAATAAACCGCTGTGCCGTAGGATGCAATGAACTGCTGGGACTCATGCCCAATGCCTGTACCAGCGACCCGGATGCACCCTGTTGTACGGCATCCCGGTATGTAGCATAGCCTAGCCGCACCTCGCGGGAGGCGACATCATCGTCAAGGGTCACTTGATAACAGCCAGAGCGTGTAATCAAGTAGGCACGACTATCACCAACGTGGGCAATATACAATTCGTGGGCAATAGGCAAAGCCATGACTAAGGTTGTGCCCATGCGTTGCCGTCCCTGTCGATGTTCTCTATCGTTGATCTGGCTAATTTTATCGTTGGCAGATGCGGCGGCTTGTTCTAAGTCTTCGAGAAGAGTGATGGGGTCTATGTGGTCAGAGGCAATTTTTGTGAGTTCTTGTACCTGCTGCTGGATGGTTTCAATTGCTAAATTAGAGGCAATGTTGCCTCCCTCGTGTCCACCAATGCCATCGCACACAATGGCAAGAGCAGTTGCTTGAGGTGGTTTGGTGATGGTAGTGCCACTACGAGGATAACAGGCATCTTCGTTACGTTGGCGGCTGGGTCCAGTGTCGCTCTTAGTGGCAATTTTGATTGTGAGTGTTTGCGATCGCCCGATTTCTACCAGTCCTTGATCTAAAATTGTGATAAGTTTTTCACTAGAGTGGATCTCTCGTGTATGCAAACAACGGCAAATTTCGCTGACAAATTCAGCTATGGCTGGTTTTGCCGTTGGCAATAATTGCTGCCAAAATTCGCCTAGTTTTGGCAATTCGGGTGCTGAGTGTTTGTCAGGTTGCAATTCCAACAAGCGCACTAAAGACCCTTCTACTCTTAACAATTGGGGGGCTAGCAAACTTGAGGCGACGCCTTCACCCTGGAGAGGCTGCCATAATTGCGCCGTCTGCCATAGCCAACTAAGTTGGCGCATTGATGTTGCAGATCGCCAAGCAGTGGTTAACTCGCTACACAGGCGCACTTCATTTGTTGCGCCATCTGCATTGAGCGGCGGTTTTTCTAAGAGCAATATTTCTTGCTCAGATCCGCCATCACTTAGGGTCAGCACTCCGTATACCTGCGGTACATGTAAGCGGTAGGCAATCAGCCGCAAATAGGGTCTAATGACCTGTAAATTTTCTACATTGGGCGAATTCGGTACTAAACCAGGTTTGGTATCTAAAAGAATAGATTTGCTGATGACTAAATAGCGATCGGCTAATATTTCTCCGGATCTGCCCACAGGTGGACTATCTCCTACAGCCCAGAGGTAACGTTTGGGCAGGGGTGTGCGGCACTGCTGGCAAAAGTTGTGTGTCAGGGGGTTGGGAGCCTGACAATTCTCATTTGGGCAGTAAAGCGTTGCCGCGTCATTTTCCATAGTCTTCGCACCGATCAGCAATTGGCATTTTCTTCAATAGCATCTGAAAAGCGGCTATCTTGACCGCTCAGATTTCTTTAACTCGATCTATCCAACTTTGGATTACAATCTTAACTTGCGGATGAAAATACTTACATCTTGCACCTGGGTGAAAAACCGGGTTTCTTGAGAATAGCTAATGGTTAAACCCTTGATTTTTGGTTGAGAAACCCGGTTTTTTTTGTCTTGTTGAGAATGGGGCAAGATATGAAAATACTTGCTAACACTGATTGACAAGCTCCCAACAAATAATTTCCCACAAAGATCGCCTTTATTGGTTTCTCAGCCCTGCTATTTCCACAATGAACACGAAGATGCTATTACCAAATGATAACGCTTTCATCTAAAAAACCAAAATTTGTGTGAAAACACTGTATCTTTAGCCCAGAGAGGAAACACCACGCGACTCGGAACAAGTGAGTAGGGGCGCTCCTGTCGTTCTTCCCGACAACGGGTCAGCTATAACTTTAGATCTAGTACAGCGGGCGCGTAAATAAAGCTACCATTTCAAACACGCACAAGCTTTGATATATAAACATGAG
>CAZZXJ010000184.1:0-10222 GCA_964657905.1 uncultured Stigonema sp. | reverse complement strand
CTACATTACCCGCACCAATGACAGCGACCTTGGATGTTTTGCTATTCATGTCATATCTACCTTTTTTGTAACTGGCCCAATAGGTTAATGTTTACTCATCTTTCTGATGAACATCCCGTACAGACGTTCCGGCGGAACTTCTAGTACAGACGTTCCGCCGGAACGTCTCTTCTACCTACCTCGCTCCCGCATTTCCTGACGCCGCATGGGCATGGCGTCAATCTCGTTAAAAATAGCGCTTGCCTGTACAGGATTACTGTTACTACGCTTAGTACCTCCGTCCTTACCCACCAAAACAACACGAAAATCTGAGTTGCCTACACCAAAGCGATCTCGCAACTGAGCAGCAGAAGAAGAGCCTATTTGCTCTCCGTTAGCATAGCTGTTACCCTGTGCCAAAACCTGAAGGAGAACCAAATCTCGATTAACAAAATCTTGTTTAGCTTTCGCGAATAGCTGCATCTGCTGCTGATAAGCAGGATTGTGCTCAGATGGCGCAAACACTAGTAACAGACGGTTTTTCCATTTTGGGGAACTCAAGCTAAATGAGGACATTTTCACGGCATGATTGGTAGAAGCTTGGGCAGCACCACCTTTACTTACTGGACATAGAATAAGACACGTTATAACACAGAGGGCGAGGACTGACTTATTCACAGTTTGTAGCACTTGGCAACTAAGATTCTTTATCTATTTTAAAGTTACTTTAAGCTACGGCTTCAGCTTCCGGGCTTGTTTAGCGTCAACACTTACAATGTACGTACATTATCTTGCATCTAATTTGTTTCTCAGGCTACACACACAAAGACTGCTGAGACAGGCTTTTGATGACTTAATGTTGTTAATTTTACACTCATTTTGCAGAGGCGGACTTGGGTTTTGTCGTCTTAGAGCAAGGGCTGTGGCTACGGATGATTACTTCGGCAGGTTGCTTTAAGTTATTTTAAATGCTGCGGATGGATATTTAAATCTGTGTACTATATATTACTTATATATCTAAAGGTAGAAGATTTACATGTTCACATTAAGAATAATAAATATGTCGTGATAGTTACATCAGTAAAGCTTTGAATGTGTCAAAGCAAAATACACAAAACATAGGAGTTTGTCATGGCTAACGCTGACGTCGATTCTACTATCGCTGCCTTGAAGGGCGGTCTCGCTTCCATTCCTCCTGAGACAGCAGTTGCTGTTATCGATAGCTGGAAGCAACAGCTTCAAGGAAATGATATTGCTGAAGACTTGGAAGAACTCAAGCAAGCACTTACAAAAGGTGACAAAGCTGCAATCTCTAAAATTCTCACCGATTTGGGCGAGGACACCACACAAGCAGCAGGCGGGGTCAGTGGTGATGCTGCAACTAAAGTTAAGGAACTAGGACAACTGCTGGCTAAAGCCGGCGGTTCTCTGAAGTAGAATTAAGTCTGAACACGCAACGCATCCTACGATTGTTCCTTACAGGTTCAATCGTAGGATGCGTTGCTGATGAGCGCAAAAATTTAAGATAAATCGCAACTATCGCTTTTAGTCTTCATGGCGAAGATGCCATGCTGCACCAAAAGCCGCCCCAGATCCTGCTAACAATCCAGTACTCATTCCCTCTATAGTTTTGGTAATTGGACTTTGTTTGAGGCACTCATTTGTAACTCTGCTGCCATGCAAGCACATGTTGCTCTCTGCCCAACTTGTGGTGCCTCCTAAAATTACACCAGTCACACTACAGGAAATTACAAGCAGCAAAAGGCGTTTGGTTTTTCTATCCATAGATGGTTGCGAATAATTTTGTGTATGGTTAGGTTACCCAAAACTACTTTACACTCTTGTGTTCGTTTTGTCAGGATTGTCGGAAAATTTATCGCCACATATTTGCTAATTAAAGAAGTCAGGAGTCAGGAGCCAGGAATCAGGAGTCTTGCCCTTGAAGAATACATACATAGACGCTTATTTTAGCCTGTTTCTAACTGTTTGATTTATGACTTACGCATTGACAGAAATAGTCAAGTATGATTTGGGATGAGTCGGGCGGCGGAGCGTAATATTCATTTGCGTAGACCACAAAACCGTAGGGGCGGGGTAACCCCGCCCTTACCATGTGGTCAATTCTACGAGATGAAACGACCGAATTGCGTTATACACATGATGCTAAATTTGTATAGTGCGTAAGTCCTAATAATTTATAATTGAATCTATAACTATGAATTACAAATTAACTAGGTAAACTTGCTACTTCAAACCAGTACTTGTACAAAATTTTCATCAGTGCCATGAATTCTTCAAAGGTATTAGGCTTGGTAAAGTAGGAGCTAGCTCCCAATTTATAACTGCGATTAACGTCTAACTGCGATGCGGAAGTTGACAACACCACAACTGGAATTTTTCGTAGGTCAGGGTTAGTTTTTAGCTCATGAAGCACTTCATAGCCGTTCTTCCTGGGCATATTGAGATCCAGCAAGATGAGAGCAGGGTTTAGTGAAGAGGTTGGCAAGTCGCGATCGCTGTGATGGTAGAGAAAATCCATTAGTTCTTCACCGTCTTCAACAATGTGCAAATTCACCAATGCAGTTTCTTGCCAAGCTTCTTCAATGAGTAGGCGATCATCAGGGCTGTCTTCTGCGATCAGAATGGTCATGGGACTTGTAAAGGAATTCATAGATTAGTTAACCTCAAGGGGATGGGATTGTTTTTTTCATAGGCAGTGTGACAATAAACGCTGAGCCTTTTCCAAGTACACTCTTAGCCGTTATACTGCCACCATGACATTCAGTAATCTTACGGCAGAGTGCCAGACCAATACCCGTTCCCTCATATTCGCTGCGACCATGCAACCGTTCAAAAATTTTGAAAATCCGATCTAGATACTTTTCGTCAAACCCAATGCCTTGATCCTCCACTATAATTTGACAAACCGAATTAATTACAGAGGTTTGGCTGTAGATTTTCACCATAGGTGAATTGTGACCGTGAAACTTGAGTGCATTACTAATAAGATTTTGCATAAGCTGATGAAGTTGACCCGACTCAGCCTCAAGCTTAGGGAGAAATCCCACTTCTATCTGTGCTTTGGTTTCTTGAATTCTTGTTTCTAAAGTAGATAACACGGTTTGTACTACCTGATTTAAATCAACACAGACAAAAGGTTTTGCCTGCGTCGTCACTCGTGAAAGGGCTAGCAGGTCATCAATTAAACCCTGCATTCGTTGGGCAGATTTTTGCATCCGCCGGATATAGTCTCGCCCCCGTTCGTCGAGAAGTTGCTCATATCGACATGAAAGCAAACTGCTAAAACTCATCATCGTGCGCAAAGGTTCTTTTAAGTCGTGGGAGGCAATAAAGGCAAAGTTTTGTAGCTCTTGGTTACTCTCTTCTAATTTGGCATTGAGCATTTTCAATTTCTCTTCGGTACGCTTGCGATCGCTAATGTCTCTGTGGGTTCCGACCATTCGCAGCGCCAGTCCATTCTCATCGCGAACCACAACCTTGCCGTAATTCGCAATCCATTTCCATTCGCCCGATTTAGTCAGGACTCGATAGTCAAATGCATAGGGAAACGAACTGTCTTGCAAATGGGCATTTAATGTGTCTATTACCAAAGACTTATCTTCTGGATGGATCAGCCTTTTCCAAGTGCTGACGTTTTCAGGAAGTTCATTTACCTTATAGCCCAGCATTTCAAACCATCGAGGACTTAAATAAGCCGAACCTGTTGTGACGTTCCAGTCCCAAAGACCATCACCAGAGCTTTCAAGCGCCAGTTGCAATCGCTCCTCACTTTCCTGCAATGCAGCCTCTGCGCGTAGGCGCTCACTAGTATCGCGGACAACATGAGACGCACCAATGAGCCGATTGTTTTCATCCCAAATGCAGTTGTAGTTAATTTCGTAATAATTTCGCGCTCGTGTGCGATCGCCGAATTCTTGAATCACTGTAAACTCTTCTCCCTGAAGAGCGCGACTCCAGAGATCTACAACATTTGCCTGCTCTTGCGGAAGATGAGTAAGGGCATCGATTAAGCTGGTTCCTATTTCAATTTCCCGACCAAAAATCTTGAAAAATTCTGCTTTGTAAGCTTTGTTGAACGCGATAAATCTCAACTCCAGATCCAAAGCAGCGATCTGGTCGGTGGTTCCATCCATAATGCTGCCTAGCAAAGCTTGGCTTTGTTGTGCTGCCCGTTCAGCTCGTTCTCGCTCATATAATTCTCGTTGCAGGCGCTCGTTTGCTTGGAGTATCTCAAATGTTCGCGCTGCAACTCGGATTTCTAGGGTTTCCTTTGCCTGTCGCAGATCTTTATTGACTGTTTGCAAACTCTCATATAGCTCTGCTTGTTGAATGGCAATTGCTATGTGGACAGCAAGTTGCTCAAGTAGGTCTAACTCTGTTTTTTGCCATTGACGTGGAGCAGAACACTGGTGGGCAATAAGTAACCCCCAGCAAGGGATGGGGGTGCGATCAACTGCAATTGTTGTTGATTCCTGAGTGTTTAAAATAATTGGGACGACTAGGTTCGCTTTCACCTGGAATCGCTCCAATAACTTAATGTGACAGTCAGTTAATCCAGCTTCGTAAATATTGGCGATCGCATTTTGTCTGCCTTGACCATACTCTCCACTGGAATTGTCTTGAAAACAAGTGTCTTCAATCTGAACATTTAGGCAAGTTGTCCACTCTGATAAGACAGATTCAGCGACAATCCTGCCACCCATGTCGGTGGTCAATTTGTACACAACTACCCGATCAGCTGCCAGAAGTTCGCGGACTTCATGAACTGCTGTATGCAGATTGGTTTCTAAATCTAAGGACTGCCGGATGCGTAGGGCGATCGCCCCAATCAATTCTTGCTGCTTCTGGTTCTGCTCTAGTTGCTGAGCCAACCGTATTCGTTGTATTATACTATAAATAGTACGACAGAGAATTTCAACCGTAAGTTTTCCTTTAATCAGATAGTCCTGCGCACCGCTTTTCATTGCCTGGACTGCGGTTATTTCATCTCCCTGCCCAGTCAGTATGACCACAGGGAGTTGTTTACTGACACAAAGTAGTTTCAATTCATTGAGAATCTCCAGCCCATCTAAATCTGGCAGCAGAAAATCTAGCAAAACCATATCGGGCATGATCTGTTGGTACAACTCTAGAGCCTCTACACCAGATTCACACTCCACAATTCGATAAGTGCATCGATGCTCACGTTCCAAAAAGCGACGGTAAAGGGCTTTGTCTTCCGCAGAGTCATCTATGATTAAAATTGTATATTGTTCGTTCTTCATGGTTACTCATTTGTTGGTAGAACGACTGATTCAAACCAGTATTGGAAGAAAACGCGGATGGTATTTCTCAAAGCTTCAACGCCAATGGGTTTAAGCAAGTAGCTATTCACTCCATAGCGGTAACAAGCCTCGATATCTTTGGGGTTAGAAGAGGTGGTTAGTGCGACGATGGGAATGCTCTGGAGGTCAGCATCCTGCTTGATTTGCTGGATAACTTCACGTCCGTCTGTTCCCGGCAAATTGAGATCCATTAAAATGAGAGATGGACGGGGTGAAATGGCTGAATCAGCATAGTTCCCCTGACGGTACAGATAATCTAAAGCATCCTCACCATCGCAAGCGCGATAAACAGGGTGAGTCACAGAAAACTCCTGTATCATCCGCATAAAAGCAGTATAATCTTCGTTACTGTCTTCAACCATTAGGATGACATGGCTGGCTTTTGGGGAGTTAGATGACAAGAAAATGGTTGAGCGCATATTTATTTATCTATGTTATGACTAACCCATGGAATTTCTGGTTAGGTTCAAATAAAGTAAATAGGATGCCTAAGGGTATTGAGGTGTTTTAGCAGTCTGATGATCGCACGCCTTTTACTCAATTGAGGTGCGTTACACTTTTTTAACGCACCCTACAAGATAGGTAATTTTCGAGTGAGAATCACTCAATCCTTAAGTTCAAGGGTAAGCGAGCATAAACACCTAGCGGATCATTCATCTGATGCAAAATTGCTATTTGCTGTTGCAGTTTCAGGAATTCATCTGTCAATGGATCGTCGGCTGGTTTTAGTTGCGCTTCATTTACCCCTATAGTAGTCCGCACCTCCTTGGCGACCTGTCCGAATAAGCGTTCTTCAAAAGTGCCAAATCGAGGATATTCTTTTAATTCCCAATTGTCTCCCAGATTTGCCTGCCCAGCAGCGTATGCGATCGCAGCATCCAAGCCGCCAATTTCATCCACCAAACCGATTTCCTTTGCCGCCGTACCCGACCAAACTCGTCCTTGGGCAATTTCAGCTACCTTTTGCTCTGGGAGTTTGCGACCTTGTGCTACTTTATTAAGAAATAAATTATAAATTCGATCAACACTGCGTTGGTAAAGCGTCAATTCTTGGGGAGATTTAGGGCGAGAAACCGTATGCAGGTCAGCATAGCGCCCGGTTTTTACGGCATCCCAGGTAATACCATTGTTATTTGCCAGCTTTTGGGCATTGAAAAGCAGTCCAAATACACCTATCGAGCCTGTAATTGTATTTGGCTGCGCAAAAATGTGATTGGAGTTGGTGGCGATCCAGTAGCCTCCACTCGCGGCGACATCACCCATCGACACCACCACTGGTTTTACGTCACGCGTTAACCGTACTTCCCGCTGCATCACCTCGGCAGCAGTAGCGCTACCACCAGGACTGTTAATCCGCAACACAATTGCCTTAATATTCTTATCTTGTCGCAATCGGCGGAAGATTTTAGCAAAGCGATCGCCTCCTACTTCTGCATCGCTCCCTTGACCATCGACGATCTCGCCTTCTGCATAGACAACAGCAATGTGATTGCTCGAATTGCGCTCTACACCCAAGGATTTACCAGGAACTTCCACATAATCAGAGAGGCTAATTTGACTGAAGGTTTTATCTTCCTTTTTGCTATCCGTCAACTGCTTGAGGTCAGCAACCACTTCATCAAAATACCCCACTTTATCCACCAAATGACTGGCTTTGGCTTCTGAAGCTAGTAACAGAGCCTGATTATCTGAGATCTCCTGCAACTGAGCCGGGTTAATTTTGCGGCTTGCTCCCACCGTCGTCCGCCACTCTGCCCAAACATCGTCCAGCAACTTCTGATTTTGTTCGCGGTTTTCGGGACTGAGCTTTTTCAGTATATACGGTTCAACTGCGCCCTTGAATTTCCCCTCCCGCACAACCTGAACACCTATACCGTACTTATCCAATGCTCCCGCTAGGAACATCGGTTGTGTACTTAAACCTTTAATGTCCATCTCCCCCAAGGGGTTAACTACAATGGTATCTGCTACCGAACTTAGGTAATATTCCCGTTCCCCCCAGTCCAACCCGTATGCTACAATCTTCTTCCCAGCAGCGCGACACTTCTCTAGGGCTTGACGAACTTCCTTGAGGGTGGCTAAGCCTGTTGCACTACTAGATCCTGAGGCGCGACTAGCATCCAAATAGATACCAACAATTCGTTTATCCCGCCTTGCTTTTTCTAAAGCATCTAGAACAGTATGGAGTGACAGCTTGTCGTTATCCTCACCTGATAGTGCTTTCTGAAAGAATTCATTAGAACTTGGCTCACTATCGGTGATGTTCATTGACAAGTCAAAAACCAGCACTGACTTATCTTTGACCAATGGACTAGAATCTTTGGCGGTGACGGCTAACAGTAGCAAGAATAGCCCAGTAGTTCCGATCCCGCAAAAAATCATCAGCCCTAGTAAGCTTCCAACTAAGCTGGCAAAAGTTTGTTTGAGAAAATTACGCATTTTTGTTATTAATCATTAGTCATTAGTACTTGGACTTATGATTAATGACTAATGGCAACATACTTGTAATATTTTATACTTTTAGCAATTTCTCACGCTTAACACCTAATCAGCTTAATGCTGAGGAGTTTCATACTTATTTTATTTTATTCGCTTTAAAGTGCCAGAATGCTTAAGTTGTTCTAGTGTAGCTTTACCAGTACAGAATAATACAGTGGTAATTTCCGCAATTAACACAGACACTCTTATCGTAGAGGGCGGCGGCTCCCAAGGCGATCGCTTTTGCCATATTCAGTCCATGAAGCAATCCCCCTGAAGCAATTAAGGAAACATCAGGCAGTCATGGAAGAAATCAACAGTGCTGCACCCAATTGTCTGCAATACAAAATAGCTTAGTCAGTCATTCCTCAGGAGTTCAAGACATTCTGACTCCTGGCTCCTAGCTCCTGACTCCTGACTACGAGTGATTTAATAGTTCTACAAGTTAAGTCCCGCTTTAGTTGACTGGTATGTTATGCTAGGAGATGAGAATTAATTCGGTGACCGTGTTTGTTTTTATTATTGACAGGCTTTTCCCTTTTGGTATTGACAGGCTTGTCTCCGAAATCTAAATCTCTACAAACTTATGATTTTGGAGACAATTTATGTCACTTTATGTAGGCAATCTCTCTTACGAGGTTACACAAGATAATCTTCAGACCGTTTTTGCAGAGTACGGTACTGTAAGGCAGATTAAGCTACCAACTGATCGTGAAACAGGTCAGTTGCGCGGTTTTGCTTTTGTGGAAATGGGCACAGAAGCCGAAGAATTAGCTGCTATTGAAGCGCTTGATGGTGCTGAATGGATGGGTCGTGACCTGAAAGTCAATAAGGCTAAGCCCAAAGAAGACAGAAGTTCGTCAGGTGGTGGTAACCGGGGGGGATACAACGGTAGCCGCAACCGCTATTAAATGAAATAGACAATATCTGTCAGATTTATCTTCTTTTTAATTAGCTCAAGTAGTAATGCTTGAGCTTTTTTTAATCAACGCCCCAATGCTGATAGGTTGGACATCTTCAACCGCTACACGAATTTTAACACAAGGCGATCGCATCTGATTGGGCGGTGGACTTATCTGCCTACTTACGTGCATAGGACGAATTTTCAGCTTGATCACAAAGTTTTTTAGAAGTCTTGCAACATGAACAATCCAGCTAAATACTCTAACATCGGGAAAGCACGGTTTCATCGGTATTTCAGCCACTGGCACGCTTCTGTAATTAGGTGATCGCTATTAAACAAATGCTGAATACTTCTTGCTCCCGATGGCTAAAACCCTATTTTTACGTTCGTTTCCGCTCATTTTGTAATAAAGCTGATTTTAGGAATTTGCTCCACTAAGTTTGTAGAATAATTTATCACATTCTGATTATAGGAAAGTCGCACCATGTCCAAATTAACCAATGCGCTTCTGGTGGGATCGCCTACAAAGGCTAAACTCTTTTCCCAAAACCCAAAGAGCCGACCGCATTACCACATTCTTGTAGAGGCAGAAAATCAGCAGTTCGACATCGCAGTTAATATTGCCTCAGAAGACCCGAGAACTGCTGATGTGAGGGTTCTTTATGCCATTAAGCGAAATATCACACCACCACAGAGGGACGCATTACTTAGCGTGACAAATGGAATGTTTGAACTGCCGAGTCAAGGAATCACTGGCATTGATTTTGTCAGCGATCATCTGGTGGCAAAAGATGAGATGAAACCCCTGCCTCTGTTCAATGGTTCACAGCCCATTGAGGATCAGGGATCAGTTGAGATAAAGCAACTGGTGGATGAAGTGGTTGCCGATCCAGATGCTGTCCTGTATGCGTTCGGGCATCGATATGATCAGGGTTCCCCTAGGAATGCGGCGTGGAGGTTTGAGCCTGACGATGGGATTCACAACATTCACATGAATCAGGGTAATTATACTGGCAACCACGACAACGAAAACGGACGTGGAGAAGATGGTGCATTGTTCATCTATTTCCCTAAAACTAAAACCTGGAATGCTGTATATATCGCCTTCCAGACGCAGTCATTTGACAATGATGCTCATGGCTACCCCAAAGATGATTCCAAGGGTACTGGTGGAAATAATGCTGGTGGCGATCACGGTCACCACCATCATCATGGAAGCAATTAACAACAAACTACTTTCCACGTAAGCAAGCATAGCAGCAACGCCTCCGCTTGCTTCATTCTAGTAGATTGCCGCTACCAATCGTCCTGACGCCTTAGACGCAGCAATACTTCGGGCAGGACGGTTAGATTTACAGCTATTAGTGGATTTACCAAATCTGGAAAGTCGCTTGGCAATTCTACAAGTTCACAACCTTGAACGTCCATTGCAAGATGTGAATTTGGTATATTGGGCGCAAGTAATATCATGTCCGGTAAATCACTTATAATTCCCACTCCACCCCACCCCGCCAAA
>CAZZXJ010000183.1:0-10222 GCA_964657905.1 uncultured Stigonema sp. | reverse complement strand
AAGCTTTTCGATGATTCTGAATGGTTGCTTTATTTCCGCCGTCGTGTACTAGTCAAGAAACATTAGTCAGCTAAGGCTGGGACTGCTAAAGGGTTAGTCACAATATCAGATAATTTTGATGAGCCTTTATCAAAGAGTACAGCTAGAAGAATGTGTTTTTTAGCACCTAATTTAAATTCACGAGCTTTCGTCTGCTAAAACCTGATTAAAAAGCCATTATGCGGACATGATATTACTTAATCTAAAATCCAAAAACCTGATAAAAAAGGAGTTGTCATGCTGCACGATCCAAACCAGATGACGCTGTTTCCCAAATTGCCCGATGAAGCTTTAGAGGAAATAAAGCAGCATGGTATCGAAATCCAACTGAATGCAGGCGATGTGCTGTTTAGTGAAGGTGAAAGCTACAACTTTCACGTTGTTTTAAAAGGCGAAATTCAGGTGACAAAGCTTGTTGGTAGCGAGACAAGAGTGCTGGCTATTCATCACCGTGGCGATTTCATGGGTGAACTGTCGATGCTGACTAATTCGGGTGCCGTCGCAAGTGCAACTGCCGTCGCACCTAGTCGCGTTTTACGAATTGACATTGACACTTTTAAACACATCATTGCTGAATGTTCGTCCCTTGCTGACGTGATTCTCACAGCTATGGCTGGGCGAACTAAAGACGTGGAAGCGCAACTGCGGCAACAAGAGAAGATGGCAGCACTGGGTAAAATGTCAGCAGGTCTTGCCCACGAATTGAATAACCTAGGGGCGGCGGCGCGACGGGCGGCTTCACAATTGCGCCTTAATTTTCAAAACTCGCAAACTCTGGCTTTGCAGCTAAATTCCCTCTCTAAAGAACAACTAAAATTTATTACTGAGATTCAACTTCAAGCAACAGAATACGCCTTCAGCTACACCAAACTTGACACCCTCAGCCAAAGCGACAAAGAAGACGAAGTTACAGACTGGCTAGAAGACCATCAAGTAGACAATGGTTGGAAACTCGCATCCACACTGGTAAACACCGGACTAGACACGCTCACTCTGGATACTATAGCCGACAATATACCCGCAGACTGTCTGAGCAACGTCCTCACTTGGCTAGAGGCGACACTCGCATCCTCTGGGCTGATTGATGAAATTGATCACAGTACTTCTCGTATTTGCGATTTGGTCAAAGCAATTAAAGGCTATTCCTACATGGATCAAGCCCCATTGCAAGAAATAGATGTACATGAAGGAATTGAAAATACCCTCCTTATCCTCGACCATCGCCTGAATTCGGGAGTCATCGTGCACCGTCAGTACGATCACACTCTACCACGCATCAATGCCTATGCCAGTGAACTCAACCAAGTATGGACAAATTTGATTGACAATGCCATTGATGCGATGGATGGACGCGGCGAGATAACGATTAGCACCTATAAAGCAAATAGCTGTATTGTAGTAGAAATTGCTGATACTGGAATAGGGATTCCACTAGCCATTCAATGGCGGATTTTTGAGCCATTTTTTACTACCAAAGGCGTGGGTAAAGGCACTGGCTTAGGTTTGGAAATTACTTACCGCATTGTTGTTAACAGACACAAAGGAGACATTCATTTTAACTCCAAACCAGGGGAAACGCACTTTCGAGTACGTTTGCCAGTTGAGCCAACGATTAACTCCTGCAAAGAGGTTTCGGAATGAAAAAAGCCAGAAGACAGGAGTCAGAACGGTTCTACTGACTCCTGACTACTTCTTTGTAAAATTTTCACGCCCAACTAACTGCGAATAATGACTACTGTTTTCCAAACACAACGTCTGACGGTCCGTCAATGGATACCCCAAGCAGATGCTGCACAAGTGCTTGAAATGTATAGCGACCCGGATGTGACGCGTTTTATAAATGGCATACTGGAGGAAAATGTGGAAGCCCAACAGACAAGACTACAACGATTAGTTGACCGCTATGCCCAACTCAATAATGGTACTGGCGCTTGGGCGATGGTTGAAAAGGAGACTGAACAGATTGTCGGAACCCTCCTGCTTAAGCAACTACCTGACAACGAAGGTAAGCCAACCCAGGATTATGAAGTGGGTTGGCACTTACGGAAGGCTTCTTGGGGTAAAGGTTACGCAACTGAAGCAGGAATTGCTGCCATTAACTATGGCTTCAACGTCCTCAAACTGCCAGTGATATATGTTGTAGTCAGACCAGAGAATCACGCCTCTATTCGGGTCGCTCAACGTCTTGCTATGATGCCTATGGGTCGCACTCATAAATATTATGGTGTCGAACTGGAGCTTTTTAAGCTGGATGCAGAACAAAAAGCATTGGTTAGTTGTTAGTGGTTAGCTGTTCTTGTTGACAACAAACAATTAAAAATTAACAGCCAACAACCAACAACCAACAATACATGCTTGACATAAACACTTTACGCCAAGTACCACTCTTTGCCCAACTACCAGAAGCACGGTTGCAATGGCTACTTGAACAAGGTAAAGAGGTATGGCGGGAACGTGGTGAAGTTCATCGCCATGAAGGCGAAAGAGCCAACCATGTTTTTGTACTGCTTGAAGGTCACATTCGGATTACACAAAAAGTTGGAAATCAAGAGATTTTGTTGGCAAATTACGAACCAAAAACACTGTTTGGCGAATTGCCTGTTTTAATGGGTCAAGAATTCTTCTGGGCAAGTAGTCGCGCTATAACTCACTGCCATATTTTTGAATTGCCAAACGAAGCGTTTTGGGAACTGCTTTCGAGTTGTACTTGCGTGATGACGACAATTCTCCGCACAATGGCAGAACGGGTGCAACAAGTAGAGTCGCTCTCACAGCAACGGGAAAAACTGGTAGCATTAGGCACTTTGGCAGCAGGGCTTGCCCATGAGTTGAACAATCCCGCTTCCGCAAGTCAAAGGGCAGTGGGGCAATTACGAGAGAGGGTGCAGGTGTTGCAACCTCTAACGATGAAGCTGAATCAGCAGCAGATAACCAGCACCCAAAAAGCGTTTCTTGCCGACTTGCAATCATCTGCTTTAGCCCGTGCCAAAACTTACACAAAACTTGATCCTCTCACCCAAAGCGATCGCGAGGATGAAGTCACGCAATGGCTAGAAGCGCACGACATCGCCAATGGTTGGAAACTCGCTCCCACACTGGTAACAGCAGGATTTGATATCCACATGCTGGAGAATGTTCATCAGAACGTAGGGGAATTGTTGCTCGCTGATGTCCTCTCTTGGATAGAGGTAACGCTGGAAGAATTCGGACTGTTGGACGAAATCGAGCATAGTAGTATCCGTATTTCCACGCTAGTGCAGGCAGTTAAAGACTACTCTTACATGGATCAAGCTCCCCTACAGGAAATAGATGTGCATGAAGGTATAGAAAGCACCTTAACAATCCTGAATCACAAGCTGAAGCAGGGTGTGGTAGTAACGCGGGAGTATGACTGTAAGGTGCCACGTATTAGTGCCTATGGCAGTGAACTCAATCAAGTGTGGACGAATTTGATTGATAATGCTATTGATGCGTTAAAAGAGGGAGAAGAGACGTTCCGCCGGAACGTCTGTACAGGAGTGGGGAATGGAGAAATATCTACCCCTACTCCCACAATTTGGATTCGCACCAGTTGCGAAAGCGACTTTTTGCTAGTAGAAATTGCAGACAATGGTCCGGGCATTCCCCCAGAAATTAAATCCCACATTTTCGAGCCGTTTTTTAGTACCAAAGCTGTAGGTAAGGGAACCGGAATAGGTTTACACACCGCCTATCGCGTCGTTGTGGCAGATCATCAAGGTGATATTCAGGTTTTCTCTCAGCCAGGGGATACTAGGTTTCAGGTGCGTCTGCCGACTAATTTGTCATAATTCGCTGACTTTATCTTCAAGTTTTCCCAACCCAAGACTTAAGTCTGAGGATGTATATCAAATTGGGCAAGGGTTGACTATGATTTTGAGTGCTTTAAGCAATACAAAATAATCCCCAAGGAGCGTGCAATGCGAGCAACCGTTTACCATAGTACAGGTGACGTGAGAGTTGAGAATGTTCCCGACCCGAAAATTCAGCAGCCCACTGATGCCGTCGTGCGGATCACTCATGCCTGCATCTGCGGTTCTGATTTGTGGTTCTACCGTGGGTTAGATAACTGGAAACCAGGGTGGCGCACTGGTCACGAGTGGATGGGCATAGTCGAGGAAGTTGGTTCCGAAGTCCGCAATTTTAAAAAAGGCGATCGCGTACTTGCTCCCTTTGCTTTTTCCGATGGCAGCTGCGAATTCTGCGGTAAAGGCTTGCAGACTTCCTGTGCTCAGGGCGGTTTTTGGGGCGGAGAGTCCAACGACGGCGGACAGGCAGAGGCTGTGCGTGCGCCGTTGGCTGACGGTACTCTCGTCACCATTCCCAAGGAAGTCGAGGGCGACGATGCCATGCTTACGAAAATTCTACCGCTTACTGATGTCATGTCAACCGGTCATCATGCGGCGGTTTCTGCCGGAGTCCGGCGAGGCGGTACAGCGGCGGTCATTGGCGATGGTGCTGTTGGGCTGTGTGGCGTACTCGCGGCAAAGCGATTGGGAGCAGAACGGATCATCATCCTCGGTCGTCACGAGAAGCGTTTGGAAATTGCGCGGCGCTTTGGGGCTACCGATGTGGTGACAAGTAAAGATCAGCAGGCGGTGGACGAAGTTCTGGAGATCACCAAGGGCGGTGCAGAGTCGGTGCTGGAATGTGTTGGTACTGAGTCATCTATGGATACGGCAATTTTAATCACTCGTCCTGGTGGAGCGATCGGTTATGTCGGAGTACCCCACGGTAGCGAGACAATTAATCTGTCAAAGATGTTCATGTCCAACGTTACGTTACGTGGTGGAGTTGCGCCCGCCCGCGCCTACATTCCCGAACTACTTACCGATGTTGTGGGGGGTAAGCTTGACCCCTCCCCCGTCCTGGATCTTTCCGTTGACCTCAATGGCGTCCCGGGTGGGTACGCGGCGATGGATAAAAGGGAAGCAATTAAGGTCATGGTGCGACCATAATTTTGAGATTTTCAACCGCAGATGAACGCAGACGGACGCAGATAATTATCGTGCACATTATCCGCGTTACTCTGGGGTTTTAATTTTGGATTAGTCAAGATTGAATTTGGTGACTTTGTACTTTTTTGAATTTGGAATTGCTGATGTCTGATAAATTGAATGAAAAAGTTGTGGTTGTCACCGGGGCTTCATCTGGCATTGGTGAAGCAACAGCATTGGCACTAGCTTCAGTTGGGGCAAAAGTTGCCTTAGCAGCACGACGTGCCGACAGATTGTCAGGGTTAGTTAAACAAATCAAGGAGAATGGCGGTCAGGCAATTCTAATTGTTGCTGACATAGCCGACGAAACGCAAGCACACAATATAGTGCTTAAAGCCAAAGATGAGTATGGTCGTGTGGATATCCTCGTCAACAACGCAGGTGTAATGCTACTTGGTCCGATTGATGGCGCGAATACAGAGGACTGGCGGCGGATGGTGAACACTAACCTTTTGGGTTTGATGTATGCTACCCATGCTGTTTTGCCTATAATGAAAGCGCAGGGAGGGGGGCATATTGTCAATATTTCTTCTACAGCAGGTCGCATAGCTAATGCTACTGCTGGTGTCTACGCTGCCACAAAATTTGGTGTGGGTGCTTTTTCGGAAGCATTGCGTAAGGAAGTTTATCAAGACAAGATTCGCGTCACCATTATTGAGCCAGGTGCCACCGCAACTGAGTTAAGCGACCATATCACTGATGTAAAGACGAAAACTGGTATCAAAGAATGGGTTGGCTCAATGACACCATTGGAAAGCGAGGATATTGCCGCAGCTATTGTTTATGCTGTCACTCAGCCGCCGCACGTCAATGTCAATGAAATTTTAGTACGTCCGACTGAGCAGGAGCGGTAGTTTTTTAATGAACCGCCACCAAAATCGCCATGTAATTAGACGAGAATGGCGATCACAAGTGAAGTAAGCAAGAGGATTTTATGAGGAAAAACTGTACGCATCTTAATCAGATTCGGGAAGTTACACCCAGCGCTAAGGGTTGTGAAGAATGTCTCAAGATGGGTGATACGTGGGTGCATCTGCGGGAATGCCTGATCTGCGGTCACGTCGGTTGCTGCGATTCGTCAAAAAACAAACATGCTACTAAGCATTTCCACTCTACCAATCATCCAATCGTAAAATCTATTGAAACAGGTGAGGACTGGCGGTGGTGCTATATTGATCAGACCGTTGTTTGATAAGGTCATTAGTCTATTAAATAATAGCGGCGTACTTATGAAACAGAGCGATTCGTTACCAACGGGATGTGTTCTCCGCAGAGCAACATCAGGGGATATTTGGTCGATTCGTTTGTTGGTGCTATTGGCAACACTTGACCCTACCCAATTACTTTGGCAGCAATTCTGGGTTATTGAATGCGAGGGGCAATTGGTAGCTTGCGGACAACTACGTAGCTTCTCTGGTGTACAAGAACTTGGGAGCTTGGTTGTTACATCGGCTTGGAAATGTCGCGGCTTGGGAACGTTTCTGACACAGCATCTCATTCATGAGGCAACTCAACCACTCTATTTAGAATGTCTGGGTCAGCGACTGGCGCAGTTTTACACTCGCTTTGGCTTTGTGCCAATTTCTTTTCAGGACATACCTCCATCTCTCAAGCGGAAGTTTAAATTTTCTCATTTAGGGAAAAGGTTGCTTGGAGTTCCTGTTGTTTTCATGGAGTATCGAGGTGATAGCTAGACCTGATCATGGTGAAAAACATACCCTTGATCGGCAACTTCAAATAGAGACAGAAGCATGGGACTGCTAACCATTCCATCCTCTTCCCCTTGTTTACCTTTGTTCCCGAAGGCAATTGATATCCTCTTGCTTTGCCGCAAAATAGTTTTTAATTTCTGTAGGAGTAAGTTGTATGACTGTTGTTTCCGGGCGAATCGGTTGCAGCAGAGGCAGTATGACTGTTGTTCCTGGTCGAATGGGTTGCAGGAGAGCGTTAATACTGCATTGGGAACTGCTTGCCTTTCTATACAAGCACCCGGCACTTATACCAGGTATGCGAAAGTAGTCGCCTATTTGTAATTCTTGGAAAATCATGATAATCTAGGAATCTTGAGTGAGTATAAATGCACTTCTAGACGTGAATGTTAACACGTCTAGAACCAGTCAGAATATTTACCTCCATTGACGTAAAACCATTTTTGATTTTTAATTTTTATTGCTGGGCATCTGATTTATTTTCACTATTTAGCTGGAGGAGCGATCGCCAATCTTTCATTGCTGCCTCCGTCCACAGCCAATTTTTACTTAATTGATTTAGTTGGAAATTGACTGGATCATCTTTGACTACCATTTGACGCAGCTTGATCGCCTCCTTAAGATATTGCTCACGTTTAGCAGCAGGTTGACTATATGCCGTTTTATACAACCCTAGCGATAACCCAGCATAGGCAGTTAAAGCATCCTGCCGAGGCGTTGGTAGTGGGGCGGCGACGGCACGGGTAGTAGTGGTTGTGTCCTGCTGTTTAACAGCTACATTCAACGCCTTGAACCAAGAGTCATTTGCTCGATTCAGATTGCCTTCAGCATAGTAAGCAAACCCCAAAGCGTTTGTATACAACAGCGAGTCTGGTTTAGCTTTCACGGCACTTTCCCAGTAACGACGGGCATCATCAACGCTGTATTTTTTGTCTCCAGTTTGGACAAACTGCCACGCTAATCGCCCCTTGAAAAAGTTGACAGATGGATCGTCTGCTTGGGAGTTGGAAACAACTGAAAGGGCGGCGTTAGCGTTATTAAGTGCACCACGGTTAAGTAGTTCGGACACAGCACCAAGCCCTGCAAGCAAGTCGCCCTTACTTAATTTTTCAGTGGCATATGCGGTGACAATTCCAGTGGCATCTGTCTTTAAATTGACTTGAGGAGGATTTGGGCTAGATGGAGATAGGGTCTTCAAAATCGGAATTTTAGGTAAGTCTGAGATCTGGCGATTTTGCCACCAATTTAAACAAACAATAGCGGCGATCGCGCTCACTCCCACAATCCCAAAAATCGACCCCAGATTGCGTCTGGTACGACGTCTTAATATAGCTCTTTCTGATGGGGTAGTAGGCTGGTATAATGAGGATAAATCTGTATTTTCCCAGTTTTGTTGTGGAAAATTCTCCCCAGCACCAGGAGACGCTCCGCTAAGGGAGGGAAAATCAGGCTGATTTGGGTTGGTGTGGGAGCCATATTTTGCATCAGATGGGACTTGTGCCCACATGCCTACACCGGTATCTTGCGACCCTATATTCCCTAAAACCTGTTCGCCATAAATATTCTCCGACCCAACATCTTCCACAAGTTCAGCAGTCATATGAGATTGCTCAGTTCTAGATGATGATTGATCTAGCTGGCGGAACAGATCTGAAACAATAGCAGAATCCTCCTCATAGGTTGGGTCATCATACTCAATTTCATCAACGAGGTCGCCCCAAGTATCTTCGCCCAGCCAGTCTAGATCAGAAGAGTCTCTTACCAAAGGAGATGGTATCATATCATCTATTGGTAAAGGCATCTCGTCATCATCTGAGGGAGCAGAATACATCATTGGCGTTGTGCTTAAAGTGGAATCGTGCTCGTTAAGTACCTCCATACTTTGATGTAAATAAATTTCTGGGCTAAGATAACCATCAAATTCCGGCTGGAGATACAAAATCGGTAACGCCCAGTACATCTGGTGAGCACCATAGGAAGTCACCAATCCTTGGCGCATCCGACTCACGCACAGATCCACCGCATATCCCCGAGCGAGGTTGCGGTAAAACAATTGTGTCAGTGTCAGCGCCACATCATCGGGAATGCGTTCTGACATTGCCAAAACGCTCCTAATGCCTCGCTTCACCAAGCTTTCTGTGAGATTGCGTTCACCTGTGTCTGCGATTGTGTCTGAAGTAGGTGCGTATGCTCCTAAGCAGGAGTTAAATACTGCCATTTGGATGTTATTATTAACCAGCAACCCTGCTAAATCATCTCCACTCAAGGTTTCTGTTAGGCCAGTTCTGCTACTGACAAGATAAATCTCGCCGCCATTAGGACCTAAGTTACTATGGCCTGAGTAATGCAGAACGTGGTATCGTCCTTGTTCTAAGGCTTGTGTCAATTCTTCCCGCCCTGGTTGTTCTAGGAGGGTTAGTTGAATTTGTGGGAGATAATTGCCACTTTCAAGGTAGTGAAGTTCGGCTTGGAGTTTGATAGCTTCTTGTTTGAGTAATGAAAGCCTGACTTGATCTGTGGGGGAAGCGATCGCCATCAGTACCCTGATTCCACCTTCATCAAGTGGCATTGGCATATTTGTCGATGGCAGACGAGATGCCCCATTAATTCCACTTTGGTAGCGAGAAAAAGCAATATAAGCTCCTGTTGCTACTGGGCGATCGCCAAAATGCATCACTTCCCAAGGCAGACGAGCTAATCTTGTGTCTTTTAACCCTAAACGCAGGCGTAGTACCTGTTGGTGGTTTTGGGCAATTCCTTGCGCTGTAATCCAACTATCTCTGAGAGTGCCTTGAAACAGTGCATTATAAAGTTGCTGACCTAATGCTACCAGGTTGACAGAGTTTCTGGCGATCGCATCCCCCTGCAACACTGACTTCAAAGGGTCATTCATCAAATGGCCAGCAGCTGTCAACCAGTCAGCTACAGGCCAGTTCACCAGTTCTTCTGCCAATGGCACCCCAGGCGCGACTTGTTCCGTCCGCACCAAGTAGTCATTTTGCCCTACTGGGGTTACGGAAATGTGAAATTCCTGGGTCACGACTTCTGTTTGCCTCCTAAATCTAGCTTGAAACACAAAAGTTTCAAGTCGATGTTTCGCTTCTTGTTATACCTTAGATGCATCCCGCCACTGAATGTTTCTAATTCAAGTTGTTTTGCAGAGCAGCTTTTACAACTTTATCCGGATTGTATTGTTTTCGCCCAGAACATTTTTATGGTAGATGCACCTCGATCTTCAACTCCCCTCGTTGGCTAACACCTAGCTGGGGTTTTTATCCTTAAGAAGGAATAACCCCTCCTATACACCAATTAAACACAAGGATCGTGTATAACCTAGAATACCCCGATTAAAGTTAAGGTGTCAGGGTGTAGGGGAGAATGGCGTACGAGTTTTTTCATAATCACAGCAATAAAAGGCGGAAGCCCACTAGTACCGCAAGGCGGAATTAAAAATTAAAA
>CAZZXJ010000182.1:2630-10259 GCA_964657905.1 uncultured Stigonema sp. | reverse complement strand
TGTCTGAAGCAAGAAGCTCTGCTGCTTCTTGTAAAAGCAGATTTTGCTCTTTTTGAATTTCCTCTAATCTGTGTGAAATTGCTGCCAATCGTTGCTGTTTATCTTGGTGAATTGATTGAGAAGTAGCAGGAGGTAAAGCTAGGATATTATCAGTTGTTTTAGCAACTGTTAGTTGTTTAACTGCCAAGCCGCCAACTTTGGTAAATGAAAGAAAGCTAAATTTAATAACAGCCTGAAGAAATTTCAAAGGAACTCGCAGTATCGACAAGCTAGCTGACTCAATTAACCGACCGATTGCTTTGATAATGCTCCAGAATATAGCCAGAGCGAAAAGCAGAACCACTAAACTGATAATTGGGTGATTAGCTGCCCAACCCAAGATTTGGACGAGACGGAAAATTGCCGGGTGTTCAGTAAACCAATCATTCACAGAAGAAGTAATTGCTGTTTGCACAGCCGACGTAGTTGTACTTTTGATTTGTTCAGCCGTTTGCAAAGTTCCTTCTACAGAAGCTTTAGCTTGTCCTAAGGTTGTCGTAACTCTATCTCTTGCCTGATCAGTTGTTTGAGTTGCTGTGTTCTGCAAAGACTCTCCCACTTGCTGGGCTGATTCAGTTAGAGAGTTAACTTTTTCGTTGATAAAATCTTTTGCTTGCTGAAAACGTTGAAAAACTCCATCAGGCAAATTTATGTTTTGCAGTAGATGATGTAGCAACATGATCAGAAAACAATCCTCAATATTTAAGCTTGATTAAAAGGAATGGAAGCGGTTAGAGGAATATGCAGGGCGCTGACGCGATGGAGGCGATCGCTCCCCGGTTCAGGAAGTAAGCGAAAAGAAGCGCGATATTTCCATTTCTCTCCCTGAATTACATAAGTTGATTTTGCTTACATCTATTAAAAAGCGCAAGTGGAGGGAGAATACGCGGCGGATTAAAGTTCAACATATGCAAAAATTACTAAAGTATATTCATGAGAAGGAGTCAGGAGTAAGAATAACCCTATGTGAAGGTAGTTCTTTTCAATAAAGAATTTTTTTCTTTGTCTCCACAATTGAAAACGTTCTGTTTTAAACCACGATTCATCCACCATAAAGCTTGGTGCAGTCGCTCATGGGGGTAACGAACATGACCCTTACGGGTTCGTCAGTTGCTCTACTTGGGGAGACCCCAAGACCGCACTGACTCACCGCGCTGCTTCACCAGTCGCTTAACCTTCAACTGAATTCTGACTCCTGAATTCTTCTTCAATAAATTTTAACTAATAAATGTTCAGGTGCATCAAATGGCTAGATCTACACTGATTGTATCGTTGCGACGAGCTTACAAAATCGCCCTTGCATCGATAAAAACCGGAATTCCCACAGACGAGTTATTTGAGATTTTTCAACAAAGAACATCTCGCCGACGTTTACTGCATGGGGGTCTGGCATTAGCAAGTGCCATGGGTGCAGCACTTTCCAGTGACCGTGATTCTGTTGCTGATGCCACGATTCCCAAAGTGCTGGTGGTGGGTGCAGGAATTGCGGGACTAACTGCCGCCTATCGCCTCAGACAGGCAGGGGTTCCTGTAGACATCATCGAGGCGAGAAACCGGGTTGGGGGTCGGATACATAGTTTGCCCAACATCGCGGGTACTTCTATCACTGTGGATTTGGGGGGAGAATTCATTGATACTAGTCATACAAGCTTGCGATCGCTTGCCAAAGAACTTGGTCTACAAACCGCCGATTTGCTAGCTGCCGATCAAAGTTTGACACCGGAAACCTGGTATTTTCAAGGACGGAAAATTCCGGAAACACAAATCATCAATTACTTTATCCCTTTAGCGCACAAAATTGAGCAGGATCGAGCAGCCATTGGGAATATACCCGTAAGATATAACTCCCACAATCAGGCTACTGTAACGCTTGATAATACTTCTATCGCTCAGTATTTAGACCAAGCACAGATCAACCCGATTTTACGGCAGATGCTGCGGATTGCTTACACCACAGAACTTGGTCGAGAACCAGAGGAACAGTCTTCTCTAAATTTACTGTTTTCCATTGGCATCGGCACTGATAAATTTAAGGTATACGGGGAAAGCGATGAACGATATCAAATTATCGGTGGCAATGACCAAATACCACGTATACTAGCGCAGTCCTTGGCAAATTCTATTGAAATCGGCACTGAGTTAGAAGCTATCAGTACACGACCCGATGGTCGCTACCGGGTGAGTTTTCGGTCTGATTATAGAACGTTTGAGCGGATTTATGAGCGGATTTTGCTGACATTGCCCTTTAGCACTTTGCGCTTTTGTTCACTGAAAGTGGATTTACCACCAGTGAAACAAAAAGCGATCGCCCACTTGGGTTACGGCACTAACGCCAAGTTAATGACTGCTTATAGCAAACGGGTATGGCGCGATCGCTATAACTCTACAGCAGCAGCATTTACGGATACAGGGTTTCAAAATACTTGGGAAGCTAGTCGTTACCAAAGCGGTCCTAAAGGTGTGATTACTGACTTCACTGGCGGACAACATGGTTTATCTATTGGTAAAGGCTTACCAGAATCCCAAGCACAAATACTGCTGCCACAATTAGAGCAAATTTTTCCAGGAATTAGTAGCCTGCGCCTAGGGGATGCTATCCGCGCCTATTGGCCTGTTGAGAAGTACACACGCGGATCTTATGCTTGCTATTTAGTCGGACAGGCGACTACCATAGCTGGGGCTGAAGAAGAAACTGTCGGTAATCTCTTTTTTGCTGGCGAACATTGCTCGCAGAAAGCGCAAGGCTATATGGAGGGCGGTTGTGAAACAGGACTCGCCGCCGTCCAGAGAATCCTACGTTCCTTAGGTCTGCATATGGGGTGCGGTTCAACAAAAAAGAATACCTAAGTTTTTTTTAACGAACCGCCAAGGTAGTCCGTCCTTATAAAGAAGCATAATTTATACCAATAGATGGGTTGTTTCAGAAAAAAATTGTGTTAATTTAGAGTAAATAACTTTAATAATTTCTCTTCAGTCAGCCATTTTACTAAGCTATCAAGATAAAATAAGTTTGAGTATTCGCTACTACTTTCAAATGTAATCCCAGTCCCTATCTATAGGCAGAGAGTTAACATGTAAAATTGATGAATCATTTGATTTTAAAACAAGGTGATTTCATTTACGTTAATTATCTTTTTTCGCTTATTTGGTAACAGAGGTTGAAGCCGCATGGATATGGAAGCTTTATTACTGGGAATTGAGCCAGTCACTCTATTAGTAGTGGGTATTGGTGCAGTCGTGCTTGCACCAGTGGTCACGGCAGTAGGTTCTGTTGTGGTAGGCTCTAATATAGGTGAATCTCTATCAGCATCTGCAAGAGAATTCACAAAAAATGGTTTGGTTTTGGGGTTTGATGCCCTTGAGAATCTCCAAACGGCTTTTGCTGAAACACAAGAAGCGTTTAGAGATGTGTTTGCGGAGGCGATGATTGAGCATAAGGCTAACAAATCTAAGTCAGAGACACGAGAACCCCGTCGCATAGAAATCGTATCTGAATAAATTTTTGCTGCTCATAATATATAGTTAAAAAGCGTAACAGAGTGTTAATTAGTACAAAAACTGAAACTTTTTCAACCAGTCAGGTGGAAAGGGTAAAGTGTCAGGTTGTTCATAGAAATGAAAGGCGCATCCGTGTGGTAGTGCCGAGACTGGCTTTTGACTCAGCATATGCTGAGGCGCTGAAAGATTTAGTCGAGTCTGTTGATTACGTCACTCATGTTCGGATTAATCCTGCTGCCAAGTCGATCGCTGTTGAGTATGACTATGGAGTTGATAAAGCAAAGATTGCCAAAGCGCAGCAACAGGTGTTTGAGATCATTGAGCAAAAAACCTATGTAGAGATTAAGGAATTAGAAGTACCAGCCTTATCTCAACAGGACGTAGACTATTGGCAACGCTTAGGTCTACCTGTTACTAGTCTGAGTGTAGCTCTACTTGCTGGTCCACTGGAAGTGTCAATGCCATTCTTGGTAATTGCCGGACTCATAGCAAGTGCAGCTGTGCCGATTTTTAGTAGGGCGATCGCTGGTGTTGTGGACGAAGGCAAATACAACGTCGATATCCTCGACTCTCTGTGGATTACCTTGCACACCTTACAGGGTCAATATGTTGCTCCTGCATTGATGGTGAGCTTGGTGGAGGCGAGTGAAGCCGTGCGTGACATAACTGCTCGCGCTAACCAGGATCAGACCCTAGAACTGCTGGATTCACCAGACCGCTTTGCCTGGGTTGAAAGACATGGGGAAGAACAGCAGATCCCGCTAACAGAGGTGCAAAAAGGCGATAAAGTTATTGTCTATCCCGGTGACATGATTCCAGTAGATGGAAGTATACTCCAAGGTACGGGCTTAATTGAAGAACACAACCTAATTGGAGTTACGCCTGTTAAGTGCTTGGAGGGTCAACAGGTCTATGCTTCCACCTTGGTAGTCCAGGGTAAGTTATCTATTGTAGCAGAGCGGACTGGTAAAGATACTCGTGCGGCACTGGTTAGCCAGTTCCTGCAAGCACCAGTTACCGACACCCAAGTAGGAAACTATGTCAAGGAAATTTCCGATAGACTTGTTGTGCCTACCCTGTTTTTGAGCGGTAGTATTTTCGCTCTGACTGGTAACATCAATGGGGCGCTGGCACCACTTCAGCTTGATTTCGGCACTGGTATTGGAATTGCTGTACCGACTACCATTCTCGCTGCTCTTTCCTCGCTGGCTCGTTCTGGCGTGTTCATCCGTAGTGGTCGTGCTTTGGAAGCCCTTGCCCGTACTGACACTGTTGTTTTTGGGAAGACAGGTGTTCTGACAGAGGCTCAAGCGACTGTGGTTGGCATCCAAACTACCGATGAAACAATTTCAACAAACGTTGTGCTGACTTTAGCGGCATCAGCCGAGCAAGAACTCTACCACCCAGTAGCAAGGGCTATTATACGCCATGCTGCGGAAAATAGTGTCCTGGTTCGAGAGTGCGAAGCCCCTGAGTATCAGGTAGGCATGGGTATTACTACCAGCATTGATGGGCAAAAGATTTTGGTGGGGAGCGATCGCTTTCTTCAAAGAGAAGGAATTGATTTAGTACCGATTTACAAGCAATATCCCAACCTAAAAACAGACACTCATTCACTTGTGTTCGTTGCTAAAAACGGTGATCTGCTGGGGGTGATCTTGCTTGACAACCCGATCCGAAAAGAAAGCGCTGATGTCATAGCAACTTTGAAGAATCAGGGTATAGAGACTCATGTGGTGACTGGAGATCACCAGCAAGCAGTCCGATCTGTTGCTACTCAACTAGGTATAAATCCAAATAATGTCTATGACTCGGCTCTGCCTGAGAATAAGATTGACATAGTTCGGAGGCTACGCAACGAGGGTAAAATTATAGCATATCTGGGTGAAGGGCTAAGTGATACTGAGAGCTTTGCTGATGCGGATGTCTCTATCTCCTTTGCCCAAAGAACTGACATTGAGTCGGAAACAGCCGATGTGGTGATTGTAGGCGATGACTTGAGGCAGCTGATTCAGGCGATTAATATTGCTAAACAAGCAATGGATCTTATCTATCAAAACATCGCTCTAGTTGCTGTCCCCAACATCAGTGTTGTCATAGCAGGCGTTTTCTTTGGTTTAAACCCACTTGCAGCAGTGCTCATTAATAACTGTGCAGCACTGATTGCGGAATTGAATGGTTCGCGTCTGCCTCACCAAGAAATTTAATTCCTTAGCTATGTAGAGAAGCGATCAGTAGCTTCTCTACAAGATAACTGCTTCTGAACAGCCTTAAGAATACCTAATTTATGAACCGCCAAGGCGCCAAGGACGCCAAGAAAGAAGTAAAGAAGATAGGTAATCTTACATCGGTTCGGGAGTAAGCAAAAATTTCAGTCCACTTGAGTGGACTTAAGCTATTAGCCCTGCACTTAAGTGCAGGGCAATATATCGCTCCCCTTTTTAAGGGGAGCGAGCGCACATAGGAGGGTTTCCCGCAACTCACGGCGACTGGCGTGGGTATGTTCAGATCTTCAGGGAGTAAACGCTACTAACAGCAAGCGTATTGGACTATAGAGCGATCACTCTTAAACAGAATTGACCACATTGTAAGGGCGCGGAAACCGCGCCCCTACTTGCTGGAAAAATCCGGACGCAGACTTTTACTATTTCTGTCAATGCGTAAGTCCTAGTTACAACGGTATTAGCTTATAAGGATTTATTTTCAGCTTTTACCTTGTTAGCAAGCTGCTCAGCTTTAGCCTCAGCAACTAAATCCTGAAAGGACTCCCCTACTTCATGAAAAAACGTTTGTGTCTTGTCTAAGGCATCAAAGCTCCAAGTTAAGCTGTTCTTTGCTAAGTCTTTACTTGATTCTGAGAGAGACTTACCCACTGTAGCCTCTACAACAGTGACGACAGGTGCAAGAGCTAATGCTCCCACACCAATTGCTAATGCCGTTAACGGCTCAAGTCCAAACAACAATTCCATATGTACTAGCCCTCCAAACTAATATAACATCCTGTATCTGCGATCCGCTCCATATGATGATACTTTTTATTGAGCGCCATATACTGCCCCACTTAGAACTCAGGACTTGGCATTACTGAGTAAATGATAACAAAACCAAATGTAATCAGTATTTAAGAAAAATTAGTAAATAAACATTTATATAGCAATCCTAAATCATTCTTGAACAATAGATGATGTTGTAGGGTGGGCATTGCCCACAAAACCTGGTAATGGTGGGCAATGCCCACCCTACGAATAATTTCACAAATTTGCTCGGACTGCTATATAAAATTTCTATATCTAAATTTGATTAGCTGTAATTTTTGGCTTTTCTCATTACCACTAAATTTAATATTTCTTTCTTAAGTAAGAAGACTAGATCTGAGTAAAGCGTTAAAATATTATGTAGAATAGCTTACTTTTACTGCTCCTCTATTTAATAGCAGCATAAAGCTAATTATAGATAAAGCTAAATAAAATCCTCAAATCTTGTTAGTGTAGTTAGATAAATCTAATATATATCTATAATGCAGCATACACAGATAGTAAGTAGCATTCCGGGTCGGACACGGTTCAAACTCCCTACCTATCAACGCGACCCGCAGGAAATGGCACGAATTGCCAACAATCTCCAAGCTCATCCTGACGTTCATAATGTAGAGTACAATGCCAAAACTGGCAGTATCCTTGTCCATCACGACTCTCACCACAGCAGCCTAGAAAACATCAAGGACATGATGCAGGATCTATGCGTTGTCTTCGCTGACATTACAGGAGCTTCTGAACTTATCCCACTAGAGGGCAAATCGGAGAGCGGTGGGTCAGACCTCAGTAGTGTTTTATGTGACTTTAACGAGCGAGTTGTAGAGGCAACAAACGGTGTTGTTGATTTACGGTTTGTTTTACCCCTTGGAATTGGGGTGCTTGGTGTTTTACAATTCCTGACTTATGGGTGGCAATTTGAGATAATTCCCTGGTACGTCTTGATTTACTTTGCCATTGATAGCTTCATTAAACTCAACTTTGACCAAGCACCAGCAGTATAATTCGTAATTGTTAATTCGTAATTGATTTTCAACTTACAAACTCAATCTTCTTTCTA
>CAZZXJ010000182.1:0-2620 GCA_964657905.1 uncultured Stigonema sp. | reverse complement strand
AATTACGAGTTACGAATTATTTAAGGATGGAAGTAAAATGCTGTTGCTAAAACAGCGTAGGTTATCAGTAACAAAACTCCCTCTAACCAGTTAGAACTACCATCGTTACTAATGGAATTTGTACTTACTACAGCCATAGTAACTGCCACAATTGTAAAAGGATTGAAACTTAGATTCATTGGTTGACCTATTGACCAACCAACCAGAACTAGAATAGGAGCTACGAATAGGGATATTTGTAAACTAGAGCCTATAGCTACGGCAACAGCTAACTCCATCTTGTTCTTAACAGCAAAAGTTACACAAGTGATAAACTCTACAATCCCGCCAAAAATGGGAATAATAATTACACCTGTGAACAGGGTAGTCAAACCTAGAGTAGAAATAGCTTTTTCTAGACTTTGAACAAGAATCTCCGATACAAATACAAGCACTACAGTACAAACTAGCAGTACACCAATCTGTAGCCAAAAATTAACTCTTGGTTGGTGATGTTCAGTAGAATCGTTCTCAATATCCTCTAGGAGATACATATGTTTGTGAGTTCTCATTGAGAACACTAGTATCAAAAAGTAGAACGTAAGTAACAATATGGATGCGGCGTAGGAAAAATTATTTAGAGTTGATATGTGCAAACCCTTAGAAGTGAATTGTATGGCAGTAGGTGTTAGTAGAACAATGACCGCCAAAGTCAAAGAAGAAGCATTAAGACGAGCTACAGTGGGTTGAAAACTTTGTTCACTGTAACGTAAGCCTCCTAAGAAAATAGCCAGCCCCAAGGCAAGGAGCAAATTTGTAATTATTGCTCCTGCTAAGCTAGCTTTCACGACATCAACCAGACCAGCACGAAGGGCAACAATTGAGATAATCATCTCAGTGGCGTTACCAAAGGTAGCGTTGAGTAAGCCTCCTAAAGCGGGACCGATAACATCTGCGATCGCTTCAGTAGAGTTAGCTATCAATGCTGCCAAGGGAATAATTGCTAGACCAGAAGTAATAAAAACAACTAATGAATTTAAATGCAGCAAGTGTGCGATTGTTGAGATTGGCACAAAAACCAGCATCGATAACAGAATTACATTTTTTTTTGTCATCTTTCTCCTAGATAAGGATAACTTACCCTGGTTAATAGCACCAATTTTTGAAATTGCTGCATCAAAATAGCCTAAAGTATCTTAATATCTTAAAAATACCCTCATATCCATCTAGAGAAATAGTTCGTACAATCCAATAAGGATTAATAACATGTAATGCAGCGGTAGACGTTTAAGGCAGGGAGTAGGGACTGGGGTGAAAACTGCTGTAATAGACGTCTCCAGAAATTAACTATGCATTACCTGAAATCCTTGTAGAGAAGCGAAATTTCGCGTCTCTACATTCTTTTTCGGAGATGTCTAATGAACCGCACAGACGCAGAGAACACAGAGAGAGGAACCAATACAGTTCATTTAGGGACAAGAAGAGAAGCCGAGGCAGAAAAGAACTGATTTTTCCCCTGCTTATCCTTTCCAGTTTGAACGCTACACGATTTCATCTCATAAGGGTACTGACTGATTAACACCTTCAGCGTTAACATTATTGGCTATCTTGCTTTTATGCCTTTTCACCTTTAGAATTCTTAATCCTAAAAATAATGGCAGTCCCATCAATAAAGATGGTGTTGGCGAAATAATTTTCATAAGCTTCAGCAGAATGAAAAGTTTTCCGGTAACCCACTTTATACAACCTACAGTGTCAGATAACTTATTGCTGTCCTCCAGTAGGAGAAGCATACAGCTTACAGACACTTCCCACATCGTAAGTGATGAAAAGACTTGTTTACCTCAGCAATTTTACGCAAGTAAAGCATCCTAGACCTGTTGCTTGTCCAAAACTCTCCAGAAATACTCTCAGTGCAAGCGAGAAATGCTGCATCATAGAGGGTAGGTAATCCATATATCTCTGCTATTTCCCAGGTTCTTGCCCGAATTGCCTCCTCTTGAATGTAATCAATCGGGAGTTCGTTGAAGTCCTGAAAAAAACCTTGTGCTTGCTCTATTGTGATAACTCCCATCCTGGTTTTCTTACGCAGCAAAGACCCTACCTCTGCCCAAGCAAAGGCAGGCGCAACCAAGCGAATGCTCATAACTCAACGCCTCTTCCACCAAGTTTCTTGCTTGGGGTTGATAAACTGCTGGTACAAGGTAGGGAATCCAGACACTCGTATCTAAGCATAAGACTTTAATCACGCCGTCCTTCACCCTCTCTGAGATCGTGAATCAGATCTGTAGAGGTTGGTTGTGTACCAGTTTTTACTTTGATAGCTTCACTGCGGGCAATTATCCGTTGATGAGCAGCCCACCCTCTCCGTCGGCGCACCTCCTGTTCCACAGCCTCAACCTCGCTTTGACCAGTAGGGCAGTCGGAAAACGGATCGTGATCGCTTCGCGTTCCATAGCAGTGATTTGCAACCATATTCTGACACCATTTATTATAATCAAAGAAAGCTCCACGCCACGAGTGCGTTGATAACTTGGTAAACTACCCTCTCATATCATGTCCGTCGAATCACCCATAATCAGAGAACCCCACCCCGCTTGCGGGGAGGGGTACAATGTCCACGGGAATTATGGCTAATCAA
>CAZZXJ010000181.1:0-10294 GCA_964657905.1 uncultured Stigonema sp. | reverse complement strand
TACTGATAATTATTTTCTAGTAAATTCACTTAGAAGAAATTAAGATATTTTTAAGTGCTGCAAAATACTGATACTTTGGTGGAGCTAAGATGACAAACGCAAAGAACAGTAACTTGTTCAATGGCACTGCTTGGTACTATGCGCGATATCGACCCGGATACCCTGATGCCTTTTTCACTCACGTAATCAAGCAGTTTCAATTAGATGGCAAAGGACGCTTACTTGACTTGGGATGTGGTACGGGACAGTTGACGCTCCCTCTCGCCAAGCATTTTGAAGAAGTGGTTGGTATGGATCCACAGCTAGAGATGCTGGCGGAGGCTAAAGTTCAAGCAAACATAGTAGGACTTACGCATTGACAGAAATACTCAAGTATGATGTGGTTTCGGTAGGGCGGCGGAGCGCAATATTAATTAGGGTAAACCACAATATAACCGTAGGGGCGCGGTTTCCGCGCCCTTACCACGCGATCAATTCTACAAGCTGAAACGACCGAATTCCGTTATACACATGATGCTAAATTTGTATAGTGCGTAAGTCCTACATAACTGGTGTCAACAATGTGACTTGGGTTGAAGGCGGTTCCTATCAGTTAAACGACTTTAAGTCACAGTTAGGCTTCAAGTTGGTAACAATGGGTAGATCTTTTCACTGGATGGATCGAGATAGTACCCTGCAAATGTTAGACAAAATGATTGTTCCGCAGGGAGGAATTGTTATTGTTGATGATGACTTAAGCGTTTGGACTAGGGCAAATGAGTGGCACAAGCAGGTCAAAGCTGTTATACAGCGATGGCTGGGTGAAGTGCGTCGGGCTGGTAACTCAACCTTCGTTGAACCTAAAGAAAGGCACGAGGTGGTTCTTGCTCGTTCTCCTTTCTTCGGAGTAGAAGTCTACAACTACGAATTTGAGCAACAATGGAATAGAGAAACGATTAAAGGGCATCTTTATTCCACCTCTTTCTGTTCATTGCCATTGTTGGGAGACAGAGTAAGTGCATTTGAGAAGGATCTGGAAGACACTCTGCTCAAGAGCGAACCATCAGGGCAATTTCAAGAAAGAGTTACTCTTGAAAAAGGATTACCATTTCTAGCCAATCCCAAACCCCAAATCTCAAATCCCAAATGGCATCACCTTCCGTGTTTCGTCTTTCTCCTTTAATTCGGATCACACTTTTGAGTCTATATGTAGCACTCACGGCACCATTACCTTTTTTATCCCAGGTAACAGATGCACCAGTACCTCCAACATGGTTGTGGGTGGCTATTAGTATCGGTTTAGTTGCCTTGTATGCAGCGTTGAGCGAACGGGTAATTTTAGATGACCAGGGAATTCAGGTAGCTTATCCCAACTGGGTACCGCATTTTTTCCGTAAAGGTTGGTCGTTACCTTGGTCGCAGGTACTCGAGTTAAAACCCCGCACTACTGGTCAAGGAGGGCTAGTTTACTACTTCCTCAGCAACGAAGGGAAAGCTTATTTACTACCAATGCGTGTAGCAGGTTTTACCCGTTTGGTTAAACTGGTGCAAGAAAAGACGGGGATCGACACCACAGATGTTTACCCGTTGGCGCAGCCGTGGATGTATTTGATTTTACTAGGATTCACTTTGCTGCTGCTATTGGTAGATGGTTGGACAATTACCACAGCCTTGACGCAGGGTCATTTAAATTAAAACCTCACGCAAAGTCAAGGCAGCCGCGTGGGCGGGTTTCCCGACTTGAGCGGACTGCCATCGCAAAGGCGCTAAGAAAGAAGAACTTTACACGGCAGTTCAGATCGCCGGAAGCCGGCGCACTGAGAGCCTTGTCTTGGTGGGAAATTTAAAGGAATTGTCTATTGAACGGGGATAATATGACTCCACAAGCCCAATTACGGCTGGAGCAAGTTAATTTATTTGCAAAGCTGAAAGCTCAGGGAAAGGAAAACCTGCAAGGATACCCTATATTGCAGGATATTTCATTTGAGGTATTTGAAGGCGATCGCATTGCCATTGTTGGACCTTCTGGTGCTGGAAAAACTCACTTATTACGCCTTTTAAACCGCTTGAGTGAACCCAGTAGTGGCAAAATTTACTTGGAAAATCAGGAATATCACCAAATTCCAGTTTTACAGCTACGCGCTACCTTGACACTTGTAGCGCAATCCAAGCTGTTGGGGATGACAGTGAAAGAAGCTTTGGCTTATCCGCTAGTTTTGCGTGGGTTACCTAAACAGATAATTCAGGAACGCATGAGTCACTGGATGGAACAGTTGCACATTCCGAGTGATTGGTTGGGGCGCATGGAAGTGCAACTTTCTGCTGGACAGCGACAGCTTGTGGCTCTAGCTCGTGCCTTAGTTATCCAACCGAAAATTTTATTATTAGACGAGCCAACTTCTGCTTTAGATGCCAGTACGGCTTTACATCTAATGAATGTATTAACTCAACTGACTCAAAGTCATCAAACGACAATTCTGATGGTAAACCACCAGCTAGAGCTAGCCCATTCGTTTTGTACACATCTGTTACATTTACAGCAAGGTCGGTTATTGTTAAATCAAAGCGCGTCACTTGTAGATTGGGTTAACTTACAAGAAAGTTTAATCCAAGCACAAACTCAAGAGGATTTTGGATTTTAGATTTGTTAGTTGTTAATTGTTAGTTGTTAGTCGTTGGTTGTTTTTACCTATGTCCTATGCCCCATTTCATAATTGACCACTAAGCGTTGAACGGGGAATAGCTGAGTCTCTCTTGAGTAGCTAATTTTGTTTGTGAGTGAGGAATATTGGTATTCAAAATTTCCATGTTAAACCTGTACCCCACATTGCGGATGGTTTGAATCAAGCTGGGTTGCCTAGGATCAAGTTCAACTTTTTTCCGCAAAGATAAAACGTGAGTATCTATGGTGCGTGGGTTATCGATGGCGTCTGGCCAAGCGCGACGTAGTAATTCCGACCTAGACAGAGGCAGTCCGCTAGCTTGTGCCAAAACATACAGCAAACTGAATTCTTGCGGTGTTAAGTCGATGAACTCCCCTTGAAAGCGAACACGACGTTGTACTAAATCGATTTGTAGAGCGCCATAGTCCAGATATGCAGGTGCAACGGGTGTGCGCTTGCGGCGAATTAGTGCCTCTACCCGTGCAAGAAACTCTTGCATGCCAAAAGGTTTGCTGAGGTAGTCATCTGCCCCAGCTTTTAAACCTGAGACGATATCAGCTTCATTACTGCGGGCAGATAGCATTAACATTAAAGGTTGCTGCTGACGATGTAACCAACGGCAAAACTCAATACCATCACCATCAGGCAGATCCGCATCAAGAATGACTAGTGTTGGTTGATGGCTTAAAAACACTTCTCTTGCTTGATAAATGCTTGCTGCTTGATGCACCCGATAGTCCAGTTGTTGCAAGTGCCAGCCTAGCAACGACCTCAGATGGGGATTTCCCTCAACGATTTCAATACAAACCGAACCCACGGTGACAAGATCCCTTAGTGTGCATGACTTTCAAAGTAACAAAGCCTATGTATAAGGTTTTGTAACCCTTGTTACCTCAATTGCTTTCTTGTAGAGATTTACTCATGCCAAAGCTACTAAAATTTTTAACTTATGCCTTGCCCAAAGCCAAGTTAGTAATATTCTTAAATTTTTGTTACAGCTGTTCAAAAATTTTTGTTATAGTTATTCAAAGTGCTTCTGGTTAAATATATTGCTTTTAAAGAGGTGCAAATTACTGAATAACGATCACGCTCACAAGCTAGTTACTATGGTGGGTCTGTTTCAGCTTTTTAGTGAAAGCGAGTTAATCATGTATTAATTGGTGGTCTCACCCCCCAATCCAAATTAACTCTTAGCAGAGATAATTATAACGATAGCTTACTAAGTTGATCCTATTCCCTGTGTTAGGGAATAAGATCAAATTAGATGGTAGATGCTTTTGGGCGATCCCCAAAGGAGAGATATTTATTTTGATTTGATGTCAAGCTAGGAGTAATACATCCCAGTTCGGCTTGAATAATTTACAATTCTCATTCCAAAGAGATTTCTAAAGCATTTATGCTCCACGACACACAAACCATCCGCTATTACCAAAGACTAACTGACGCCCTCGTCGAGTTATGGAATCGCGGTTATCGTACTGATGATATGCGGATGTATTTGGATGGCTATTTAGCCGCCCTACGAAATACTCACGCCATTGAACCTATTCTGATTCATCGCTTAGAGGAGGAAGCCACCCGCTACTTATACGATGCATCAAACTTTGCCATGACGCAAACACAGCCAGACTACGACTACCGTTAATGCCCTTGACTCAGTCATTAATGGTAACCGTTCAGCAACGCACATAATCATAGCATATTATCTGCTTGAGTCAATGCTGCAATGGTGTGAATTTTTGGAGACATTTATTGACAAAAATCTTCCCCCCAGTCATACTTTGGTGTTTCCGAAGCGACTGAGGGGATTTTTATTGGGTTGTAATTTGTCCAGTGTCCTTTGTCTGTTTGTTACAGCTAACCACTAACCATTTAGGAACGACCATAGCGGTTCTCAGTTGGGTGCAATATAGTAGCAACAGTGTGTGAAGCATCAAATAATGTCTTTAGGTGTCACTGCTGCTAAGGCATTTGTAATAACCTAAGTGATGCGATTGAGAATATATTGAGGCACTCCCCCGACTAATAGTCGGGGGAGTGCCTCAAACCTTAAGCATCCAAGTGATACAAAGGAGGATATTACGAAGCTAGGGCAACTTCCACAGTTTGCTGCAATTCGCCTTTCTGGTACATCTCAATCAAGATGTCTGAACCGCCCACAAATTGACCATTAATATAGACTTGGGGAATTGTGGGCCAGTTGGAATACTCTTTAATTCCCTGACGGATTTCGGAGTCCGCTAAAACGTCAACAGTCTCGAAGGGCACTCCCAACGTATTGAGCATCTGCACTACGTTGTTGGAGAAGCCACACTGGGGCATCAACTTGGTTCCCTTCATGAAAACCAAAATCTTATTCTGTTTTAGCAAGTCGTCAATTCGTTCTTTAAGTTCTGGGGTCATGGTCTTTTTGTTTCCTATTCTCTGTTAGTCATTAGTAAATGGTCTATAGTCCATAGTTTATAGTCAATAGTCCAAAGCTTTTTGAGTGTTGACTATTGACTACTTTGCCAAACTTCGGGAGTAGATGTTTTTAGTGCCAAGGCATGAATCGCTTCGCTGGACATGGCTTGCTGCAACGCACTATAGACTAACTGGTGCTGTTGCACCAGTCCCTTGCCTGCAAACTGCGATGAAACTACTGTGACTTGATAGTGGTCACCACCACCAGTCAAGTCTTGCACTTGAACTTGGGCGTCTGGCATTTCCGCTTTGATCATCGCCTCAACTTGCTGCGGACTTATCATCGCAATTCCTATAAAACTTATCTTCTATCATTCTATTTCAATCCCTGATAGGGATTTGGCTGCCACATTGACTAAATTCTTTTTAATCCCTGTTTTAAATCCCTGATAGGGATTTCTTTCTTGGTTGCCACAATACATTATACACCAATTTACAAAGGGGCAACTGCCTTTGCCAACTTAAAGTTTCAGCAAGGCTAAGCATAAACGCGAAAGGTTAAGTCATTTTGTCAGATGACCTGCCATGTAGGTGAGTTAAGACAGATTGACAATTCAATTAAATTGGAGCTTTTGGAGGTTGGTGAGAATCCACCGGGAAAAGATGCGGTATCCGTTGTCCTCTCTGGGCTAGAAAAAGCTGTGTAAGTGTATTTTAAATACTCTTACATAGATTTATCTAGATTTAATTTAGCGGAGAAAGGAATAACGGTAATTTGATTATTTCTTTTTCTTATTTTTACGAGAGGAGGAAGAATTACTACTATCGCTAGGATTGGCGGGGGCAGAGGTGTTACTACTGCTGCTAGGAGCGGCGGAAGGAGTATTACTACTTACTCCAGTATAGGGAGCATCCACAAAACCCAACTCTAACAACTGCTGGTATGCTTTCTTACCTAAATCCCGGGTTGGGTTTTGACTCTTAATAATTTGAACCAGCAACGGCACAGCTAATTCCGGCTGATTTTCCGCTCTATGCACCAGTGCCAGCTGATAGGTGGCTTCATCGCGCATTTGGGCAGTTTCTAGGGCTTTTTTCCGCTGACCGTCGGCTACTCTGTTGTCAATCCCAGAAAAGCTAGCGGTTAGCTCCTGATAAAAATTAGATAGCTGATTGAAAACCTGACGAGCTTCCTGGAGTTTCTTAGCAGCTTGGGGGTAGTTTTGCGAAGAAACTGCACTACTTGCCTCTGCCATCAGACGCTTCCCACCGTCAACGCTTAAAAGGCTGCCGTTTGGGGCTGTTGGATGGAGGCTATTCGGATCGTTGGGGTTAATGGGTTGTACAAGGTTTGGACTGTCAGGTAGCTTTACCTGTGCACTGACAGGTGATAGCAGGCTGAGGGCTGCTATGACTGATACTGATATGGAAGTGACGCGAATCAAGGGAACAGTTGTAGCAAGGTTCATGAGATAAATTTTGTGCAACAACTAAACAAAACAGGTATGGAAACTTCGGGTATCTTAACTCTGTTTTGCGCTTTAACAAAGCAGAATTATGTACTAAGTTTCTCTGGTTTAGACTGAAAATCAGTTGAATTGGGTTCCCCTAGTTCCCGCACAGTAGCTAAAATCGCCCCGATTACTGAACCACATATTCGTCTGGGTTTCTATCCACATGTGTACCAGCAAGTAGCCTGGGAATTATTTTACAACACCATGGAGAAGAGTTAAACTCATCCCATCCCTTAAAGGGCTTCACCATGCGACCTGCTGTTGAACTTTCTCCTTGGCAATTATCTCAGGTTAATTGCCTCTTATCTTGCACCATCGCTTGGTTGCGAAAATCAGAGCAACAAAAACCCTGTCAATTCGTAGGGTAGGCACTGCCCACCAGCCCTCCCTATAGAAGGTGCAAGATGTCAGTTGCGGTACTTGACGCCAAAGTATTCCCAAAGCACAGTTTAGGCGATTTAAAAATTTATTTAATTGCTCCAAATAATTAACACCGATTTAGTTAGTAGTTAGTAGTTACAACTAACTACTAACAAATGTGTGATTGCTTAATTGTTGAAGTGCCTTTACTAAATCAGTCATAAGCGGTTGGGCATCTTGTTTTACGTGACTCTTAGCATAATCTGATACCTTGATAGCCGAGCCAATGTGAATACTAACATCCGTACCCCACTTAGGTAATGGTTGGCTGTAATTGATGCTGATGGGTATAATTTTAACTCCCAGTCCTAATTGACTAGATTCAGCAGTCAAAGCTAAACGGGCGATTCCTGGCTTCAAGTTGTGAATTTTACGATCGCGAAAAATGCCGCCTTCAGGATAAATAACTAACATTTCTCCGTGTTGAAGTAATTCAACAGCATGACGGAGAGTGGTAATTGACGGGCGTTGAAGATCCACAGGAAACCCTCCCAATCTGCGGACAAACCAGCCTTGTAGCCCTTGGCACTCAGTTAGAGTGATCATAAATCGCAAGTCTCGACCTGTCACACAACGACCAGTAGCGTAGGGTAAGAGCAATGAATCCCAACGCGCCCGATGGGTTGGTGCGAGGATAACAGGACCCGTTTTGGGGAGATTTTCTTGTCCAGTAATTCTAATCTGCCCAAAGAAAAATGGCAGGAGGAAGTGACTCCCCAACAGATAAGCCAGAGGACTTAACCAAGGAGAAACATGAGAAGTAGTAAAGGCTACCTTAGCTTTTGCTGGTGTGTTAGCTGGGGTTTCACAACAGGTATTAGAGGGAGAAAGTAGCTCAATCATGACGGTGGCTGCTGACTGTTTGATAAAATATAATGAAAGTCTTGTAAATACACCGTAGATTTTCTTCAACCATTTGTGTTACACCAACTGGACAGTTTCACCTCTGTCCTTTAAGTACTACTGTGTCGCCGATTAGCAAACCAGGTTTGCAACTGTTGACGACAGACAGACTCCATAATGCCGCCAATCACACGCAGGTGGTGATTGGAAGCAGCACTATCGGGTATGTTGGCAACGGTACGAATTGCGCCAGTTTTTGGATCATCCACTCCATAGACTAGAAGTCCTATCCGCGCTTGGACAATAGCACCTGCACACATTGGACAAGGTTCTAAAGTAACGTAGAGGGTGCATTGATTTAGACGCCAATTTAGTAAGGTTTTAGCGGCTTTTCTGATCGCCACAATTTCCGCATGAGCTGTAGGATCTTGATCGCGTTCTTTCCTATTTTCACCCTCCGCAATCAAATTTTTGGATGAATCAATAATAACAGCACCTACAGGAATTTCACCCGCCTCACCCGCTGCTTGCGCCAATTTAAAGGCGTGATTCATCCATTGTCGATGTATAAGATATTCTGAGTAATTAATTAACATATTAAGGGAATGGGGAATGGGGCATGGGGCATAGAATTTTACGCATGCTTGTTCCGCTCTCCCACGCGCTCCTTTGGAGCCATGCCCCAAAGGAGCGCGAAAAATCAGCAATTGACAAACAGGCGAGTGTTCTGTTCCCAACGCCCCATGCCCCATGCCCCATTCCCTAGCTTTGGGCGAGAAGCGTGTCGAGTTGACCTTGCGAGTCTAACTGATAAAGGTCATCACAGCCGCCAACATGTTGATTATTAATGAAAATTTGCGGTACTGTACGGCGGGCGATCGCGCGTTCCGCCATTTTAGTTCTGGCTGCTTCGTCACCGTCGATTTTGTATTCGGTGAATTTCGCACCTTTCCACCACAGCAGCATTTTGGCACGGATGCAGTAAGGGCAAGTTTGCCAGGTATAGATTTCTACGTTGGCTTTGAAGCGCTCTGGATGGCGACCGAGCAGGGGATTGAGAAAGTCCAGCATATTTTAAATCTGATAAATTTTATCTCAGCTTTCTTTAGCCTAGATAATTACACTATGACTCGCACTTATTCTGAAGTCACACCAATTCAACACAATCCCTTAGCTTGATTGTCAGGACTCTGTGTAGTAGTCTGGATACCGAACTGTTAGCCCTACTGCCACTCTTTAGCAGCAATATGAGGTATAAAATAGCGCTCAAATTGACACTTGTCAAACGGACTAGCAGCAAAACTTAACACAGGCACTACTTGATACGATTATCCACATGTATCCGCCTTTTGGTAGACTTTAAAACTGAAACAGCTAGATGAAAAGACGCAACATCAAGCATCACCAGAGGCAGAGTTTGTGGAAAATACACTTGGGTTAGAGATTATTGAAGTAGTTGAACAAGCCGCGATCGCATCCTCCCGGTGGATGGGCAAAGGCGAAAAAAACATAGCTGACCAAGTTGCTGTGGAAGCCATGCGGGAGCGAATGAACAAAATTTATATGCGAGGTCGTATTGTCATCGGAGAAGGGGAACGAGACGAAGCTCCCATGCTCTACATTGGTGAACAGGTCGGCATTTGTACCCGTGAAGATGCCAAAACCTTCTGCAACCCAGATGAACTCATAGAAATTGATATAGCCGTTGACCCGTGCGAAGGTACTAACCTTGTAGCCTACGGTCAAAATGGCGCAATGGCAGTGTTGGCAATTTCTGAAAAAGGTGGTTTATTCGCTGCGCCTGATTTTTATATGAAGAAGTTAGCAGCTCCAGCCCCAGCACGCGGTCATGTTGATATAAACAAGACGGCAACTGAAAACCTCAAGATCATATCTGAGTGCTTAAACCGTGCCGTTGAGGAATTGGTAGTGGTGGTGATGGATCGTTCCCGCCACCAAGAACTCATTCAGGAAATCCGCACAGCCGGAGCAAGAGTGCGACTAATTAGTGATGGTGACGTTTCCGCTGCGATCTCCTGCGCCTTTGCCGGTACGAACATCCATGCATTAATGGGTATTGGTGCTGCACCCGAAGGTGTCATTTCTGCTGCTGCTCTGCGTTGCTTAGGTGGACACTTCCAAGGGCAACTGATCTACGATCCAGAAATAGTGCAAACAGGTTTGATTGGGGAAAGCAAAGAAGGTAATCTCGCAAGACTTAAAGAAATGGGTATTACAGACCCAGATCGGACTTACAATGCGGAGGAATTAGCTTCAGGCCAGACAATACTATTTGCCGCTTGTGGTATTACTCCTGGAGTCCTGATGGAAGGCGTTCGCTTCTTCCAAGGAGGCGCAAGGACACAAAGCCTGGTTATTTCCAACCAGTCGCAAACTGCTCGATTTGTCGATACAATTCATTTGTTTGAAGAACCCAAGGTTCTGCAACTGCGGTAACAATAAGGGCATGGG
>CAZZXJ010000180.1:0-10313 GCA_964657905.1 uncultured Stigonema sp. | reverse complement strand
AGGGGTAGAGAACACTCGCGTTATGTCAATTGCTCATTTTTCAAAGCATTTGGGGCCGAAGCGGAAATGTTCGCGTGAGAGAGCGAAACAAGCATGCGTAAAATTCCATGCCCCATGCCCCTCAATTATTTTCCTTGCAGTGGGGCATTCAAGACTTTGTTAATGCGATCGCGTGTTTCTAGCAAGTGCGCCTTGGTGTATTCGTCGTCTGAATCTACCTTATCCAGCTTTTCAGCTAACTGACGCATTTTATACCATGCTAGTGTGTGAGCATCTTCTGGCACGTTTTGCTTCCGCAACACCATATCTGTGAGTATGTCCAGGTATTGCCGCTGCAAGCCTCGACGCAGACTAGAAATCTTGATTGACTTGCCCTTTGGTTTTAGCACCTCAGTCCAAATTCCTGACTGCAAAGTGTCAAACAGTTCTGGAAGAGTTAGGGCTTGACCGGGCTGACTTTTGAGTTCGATATCCTCCAGACGGTCGAGGCGATCGCGTGACAGCAAATCCCATAATACCGCACTCTGCACGAACAACACTAAGTCGTGAATTGGATAGTCCAACCGACCCATCTGGGGATTACTACCCCAATGTCGCCAACGCGACGGTGCTAATTTATTTAGCAGTTCTGGCGGAAAGTTAAAAGCATCCTCAGCAAATACATACTTTTGCAGCACCGCTAACGCCTGTCTTTGTTTTTCTACTGGCACAGCTTCAAATGGTAATCGCTCTTGGGGATCGCCACCATGAACTCGGTAGAAAGATTGTCCCCCAATGTATTTTGTTGTAAAATATATATCTTGAAAATAATTACCTAATACTGTGGAGAACCTTTCACTCACATCACTGTAACTCTCTCCAGAAATTGGGTAACGGGTATTGAGACGATCCCAAATCACACGACAATTATCCATTTGCCACTGGGAATATTGCAGGACATCGCTGCTATACGACCAGGCATTGGTAGTTGGGTCCACGTCTAGCAGATCCTCATCTGTAGAATAATTCAACTCCGGCTTGTAAGATTGCTGGGCAATTTTCTCCAAAAATGGCTTTTCAGCTATGGGAGTTACTGCCTGAGTGGGTGTGTAACCGTACTGAATTGCCCACTCATCATAAGGTCCCACCATAATGGGAAAATAATCTCCCTGCTTAGTACCTTGGGGTGCGATGTTTGGTGGAATGTAATCCATTACCGACGAGACTAGACCTATTTTGTGGGTAATTTGAGTGTTGTTCATCTCCTTTGGGGAAAGTAAGGCACCACCACGAAAGTTGTGTCTTAAACCTAGGGTGTGTCCGACTTCGTGAGCGATGATTAAGCGTAAATATTGATGGATATAATCTTTTACCTGGTTGCTATCAGGCTGTATGTTTTGCAAAAGTGACATCGCCAGTGGGCCAAAAGCAAACTGGTTAGCAGCTTCCATCCCGTAGCAAAGATCGTACTCTCCTGCCAGTTTCGATAAACGGCTAGCAAACTGCGTTTGCTCTTCTTGCTGTTCCTCCGGCTTCTGCACGGCATTGCCTTTCGCTTCTAAACCACTGGCGCAAAGCAGGCGATTTTGCATCAACGCCGATAAGGTAGTCTGGGTTTGTGTTTGATTGGGTTGTACAATTCTGCTATAGTCACTCTTGAGTAAGCGTACAAAGCTGGCATCTACCAGAATGGTGGCGTTCAAGATTTCCCCTGTCAAAGGGTTAACGCGGGATGGTCCCATAGCAAAATATCCATCTACCGTATGAATCCAGCGAATTGTGTTGTAGCGGATGTCTGCTGCGTCCCAGTTGGCATTATCCGGCATCTGTTTTACTTGGATTGCATCTTTAAATCCTGCCTTTTCAAAGGCAAGGTTCCACATCAGGACGCCTTCTTTAATGGCATCGCGGTATTCAAAGGGTACAGCGTTATCAATCCAAAAAACAATCGGTTTTTTAGGTGGAGAAATTGCTGCTTTCGGGTCTTGCTTTTCCAAATGCCAGCGATTGATGTAGCGGACAAAGGGATCGCGGCGATCGTCATTAGATAAGTCTTGGTAAGCAGTGATAAAATAGCCGATGCGATCATCAGCTAAACGCGATTGGTAGTTGTTTTCTGGAAGTTGAGACAGACTGTAGTGAACTCGCAAGGTAAAGCCACGACTGTCAGCAAGCGTGGCAAAACTTGGCATTTGATTATCCTTGCTCTGACTACCACTGCTGGAGAAATTTAAAACTGACTCAATTTCCATGTTTTGGGGAAAGGCTTTAGCCGTACCAAAATAGGACTTATCTGCGCTTCGGGAAACTCCTAAACTTGAAGACAATCCAGCCAAGTCTGTCAGTAGTAGGTCGCCCAAGTCGATGACAATAGTTTTGCGTTGCGGATGAATGCTTTTAATTGGAATTGTGTAGAGAACTGAGTCACTGAAAGACCTCAAGCGCGATCGCCCTTGGGGATCTCCTTCATTGGTGCGGAAATTTAGATTGCGAACTACAAAGTGCAAGTTGTTATTCACCCGCCGGAAGTAAAACAAAAAATCTTGCAAAGGCATACCGCTGTATATCCCTGCTTCGCCAATGCCAGATTCTAACGTTGCTGTGGCGAGATAATTTTTATTGAGCTGCTCTGGCTTAATTTCTAGATAGATTTTGTTCTTTTCCTTATTCCGGTATAAGGTGAACACTCCCTCAAGCTTTTGGGAGTTTTTCACCACTTCATCAAACGCCTCTAACTCGTCCTTTTTTGGTGGCTGCGAGCTAGAACTGGGCAATTGATTTGCCTGTGGCTTATCCGGATTTTGCCCAACTAGCAAAAATGGTTGCTGTCCAGCCTTTTTAGTATCTTTAACGACCCAAACAAAAGAGGAGCGCTGTGCCTGTTTGTTCTCATGAATCACCCACACTTTCGACGACCCTTGGGAAGAGGCGGAGATTGTTTCATTTATATTCCCCTTGTCCCCCGGCACAAGAGCTCCTGCTGCTCCTGTGTTCCCCTGGGTAAGAGCGTCCTTTTTTCCCTGATCTATAACAGTAGTGTTTACAACCGATTTCGTGGTAAGTGAGTTAGCGCTGGTGGTTGCTATGGCCAAAAACAAAGCATTCAGCAAAATAACATCAAAGGTAAATCTCTTCATCCCATCTTTCCTTGACAAAAATTCCGTCTCCAATTACTGCCTGCAAAGCCACTTTCTACTCTCCTCACCCACTGATAGCACCTGAAAACACTCTTCGCTGCTCTCGATCAAACAGCAAATTCCTCAACTCAGGTATAACCGCTATTTTTCAGCCTTGTTGCACTGATTTTAATGTAGTATTTTTCCCAACAATTGCGTCTGTGGCAAAATGTACGTGTTATTTTTACATCAAACAAGGAAAGATGCGATGCTGAGAAGATAGTATAACAATTCAACTAAAACTACTTAAGTTTAGGGAAAAGCAAAAAACTTTTTAAGCTGAATATTTTAGTATAAAGATAAGAAAAAATGTGAACACTCTGATTATAACACTATGTAATAAATAATACAATAACCTTTTGTCTTGACAACTCATTTATCAAGCAATTATCAATCAGGTCAGATCTCATTCATCAGTAGGTGCTTAGTATTAACGGACACTATATGTCACAGTTGTATCAAGTCTGGAAGCTTTTGAAAACTTATATGAGAGGATTATGGGTACAAGAGATGCCAAAGAAAAATTCTCTGAAAGCCAAACCAGTTTTGCCTTTAATAAAAATTGTGAAAGAGTTAGACAAAAGTGTGGAGTTTTATCAAAAAAATTTGCAGGATTTTTCATTTCAGCAACGACTGCAAAAAAGCTTGCAAGAATGGACAGAACCAGGTATTGGTCTAACATTCAACATATGCGAAGAGCAACTGCATGAGGAGATTTACGATTTACTCGGCAATGGGGCGCTGAAACCAGAAATTGTCGAAAAAGTCATGAACAGGCTCATTACTAGTCATGAATTTTGCCTAGTGCCGCTGTTCCGGCGCTTAGAAGATTTTTATCGCTGTTGGTGTCAGGGAGAATTTATCGATGCTGCACCCACTGATAACTTGCCTCAGAAAAAGATGCTAAAGATGCAAGCACAAAACATTGCCATCGGGTTACGGCAGGTAGACATAAATACAGGACTGAATGTGATGATTTTGCTCTTGGAACTACACCGTTATGCGCAAGAGCAAGATTCACTTAAGGAACAAATTATCTTCTATCCATCAGGTCAAAGAGATACAGACAATTTTTTCACATCCCAACTGCTGCGTATCATTAACTACAGTGATGCCATAGAGATTGGCAATTTTAGTAGTGTGGTTGGGGAATTCCTCAAAGGGGGCAACTTTAGCGGTGCTTACCTTGGGGATGCTAACCTAACTGGTGCTAACTTCAGTGGTGCTAACCTCAGTGCTGCCAACCTTGGGGATGGCAACCTGACTGGTGCTGACTTCAGTAATGCCAACCTCAGAACCGCAAATCTCGGCGATGCCAACCTGAGTGGTGCCAACTTTAGTGGTGCTAACCTCAAATGCACCGACTTGAGCAGCACCAACCTGAGTGGTGTCAACCTTTGTGATGCCAACCTTTGTGGCGCCGACCTCAGCAGTGCCGACCTCAGTGGTGCAGATCTAGGCAGGGCGAATCTTAAAGGTGCTAACCTGACTAGCGCTAACCTTAAGGATGCCAAACTCTGTAGCGCCAAACTGAGTAACGCTATCCTCTTCGGTGTCAATCTCAGTGATGCCAATCTTAGTGACGTAGACCTGAGCCATGCCGATCTCTGCCGCGCCGACCTTAGTGGTGCTGACCTCAGTCGAGCTATCATTAAAGGCTCCAACCTTAGCGACTCCATTCTCTTTAGTACCAACCTTAAGGATGCCATCCTCGTCGCCGCTGACCTCAGCTACGCCAAACTTAACGGCGCAAAGCTCAACGGTGCTAACCTCAAAGGCGCAATTCTCTTAGGCGCAGACTTGACCGGCGTAGAACTTAACAGCGTTACTCTCAACGAAGCCGACCTGAGCGGGGTTATTCTCAACGAAGCCGACCTAAGATGTGCTGACTTAAGTGACGCTATACTCTTCGGAACTGACCTCAGCTACGCCAATCTCAGCAGGGCCAACCTCACTGGCAGTAACCTCAGTGGTGCCATCCTCAATGGCGCGGATCTCAGCCACACCAACCTCAGCTACGCCATTCTCAGCGGTGTTGACCTCAGCGACGCTAACCTGGAAAAAATGACTTGCAATGAAAATCTAGAGTGGGAAGGTGTGTGCGGGTTAGACACGGCAGTTAATGTACCAGATGCTTTAAAAGAAAAACTGGGGCTTTCTTAAAGGTAGGGGCGGGGTAACCCGCATTGGTGTCAACTTAAGCAAAACCCTTTACTAAACCTCGTTCCCACGCAGAGCGTGGGAATGCATTATCATGTAGCGATCGCACTCCCACTACTTGGTCAAACACTCCTCGATGGGCCATCCCAACTGTTCCCACATCGACAACTTGTTCCAGTCCTTGATAAATTCGACCAGCTTCCCATTCTCTACCTTAAATAATGCACATGCCGTCCACTGCGCCTTTTTCCCACTAGCCTCGATATCCCCATGAGGCGCACCGCTATGAGTTCCTTCAGCGGTATATCTTATAGATACATTGTCTTTTTTGGCAAATAGAACATCGAAATTGACAATGTGTAAATCGTTGACTTGCTGCATGATTTTACCGTGATCTTCAGCATATTCTTCCAAGGTATTAACACTAGGGAACGTCGTGGGAGCAATGAACTTGTTGCCAGGAGCGCACAAATGTGCTGCTGCCTCGGCGCTGGCACGCTTGGGATCGTAAGCGATGAGCATGTATTCTTTGGCAAGCTCGATATTCTTCTGTTCTTCTTGCGTGTAGGTTATGTTGGTTGATGACATTTGGGGAATCCCTGTTCAGTTATAGTTTGACACTACATCCGTCACCTCTGCTCTATAACCGCCTAAGGTCAGAATTATAGGTTAAGAAATGTTGTATTGATTAGTACTGTTGGATGCACTACCTAATGGGAGTTTTATTGTAGGAGGCGATGCTACAAGTTTGCTGCTATGCGTCTACTTAGCTCCCCCAGTTCTGTAGAAAAATGAGGGCGATACTTCGCACGGCTACGCACTTTACCCCGAATCATACTCGACTTGACCAACAGTCTTGGCAAAGTAGCGATCGTACTCCGCTTAATTAATGTCTTTAACAATAACGTTCTTCAGTCGAGTGAAGTAGCGATGCAAGTGCGGTAAGCCGCTTCTTACAACCGCTTGCCTGAACGAAATACAGCATTTGTCTTGCTCAACTCCAAAAAAGAAAAATACCCTCTAAATAGGGGGTATTTCTGAGGTGTGATTATGGTTTGTGAGTGAGAAAAAGATCTACTTCAAACAAATAAATCGTTGATAAAGCTGGCGTCCAACTTATCTAGATAACTGGTTTACCCTAAAAAAACAACTCCTTAATCCCCGTACTGCCAATCTCCACCGCTAGCGCCGCCAACATAAAACCTAAAAGCTGAGTAATAATCACCTCACCTTCTGCACCAAGCCACTTGTCAATGCTGTTTGCCAAACGTAAAATCAACCAACTGACAAACATCGCCGCCAAAATACCCAGCACTACGCTCAGGTTAGGATTGGCAGCCTCAGAGATTAACAGCATCACACTCGTCAGTGTACCTGGTCCGGCTAGCAGTGGCAAAGCTAGTGGGGTAATTGCTACATCGCGCTCTTGATCAATGATGGGCGTATCTGATTCTCCTTGAAGCATTTTTAAAGCAATCAGTAATAATAGCAGTCCCCCAGCTACTCGTAAAGACCCGAAGCTGACGTCTAAGTAATTTAAAATTAATTGACCAGCAAAAGCAAAGAGTAAAAGAACTCCTATTGCTACCAAAATCGCTTTATCTATAACTTTGTTTCTTTTCTCTGGTTCCATACCTTTCGTTAGAACTAAAAGTATCGGTATATTACCTACAGCATCCGCAAGGACGAACACAGCGACAAAAGTTTTGACTAAAACAGAGATTGAAAGATCCATAGCCGACAGGGTTTATCAGGGTTTTCTCACAACCTAACCTGAATCCCGCCGTGTTTTCTAGAACCCTTAGCAAGATTCAAGCCGGGAGATCGGGGTGATGCGGTGAGTGAGCCTTCTTTCAAGTCAAGATAGATCTTGATAATCTACTCCACACAACTCCACTGTTCGCGCTTTGAATTTATGAAGTCTTATCTAGCCGCCGCTGTTCAAATGACTAGTGTGCCCGATCTCCAAAAGAATTTGGCACAGGCAGAGGAATTTATCGATCTTGCGGTACGTCAGGGTGCTGAATTGATCGGTTTGCCAGAAAACTTCTCCTTTATGGGAGAAGAGAAGGAGAAACTTGCTCAAGCCGATGCGATCGCCACTCATACTGAAAAATTTCTCAAAACAATGGCTCAGCGGTTTCAAATTACCATCTTAGGAGGTGGCTTTCCAGTTCCCGTAAACAGTACAGGTAAAGTCTACAACACTGCCTTACTCATCGACCCTAACGGTCAAGAAGTTGCTTGTTACCACAAAGCGCATCTATTTGATGTTAACGTCCCCGATGGCAACACTTATCGAGAATCTAGCACGGTAATGGCTGGCAAGCAACTACCCTCTGTCTATTTCTCGCCAGAACTTGGAAATCTAGGACTTTCTGTGTGCTACGATGTTCGATTCCCCGAACTTTACCGACACTTATCAGACAAAGGGGCAGATGTTATTTTTGTACCTGCTGCCTTCACTGCTTTCACTGGCAAAGACCACTGGCAAGTGCTACTACAAGCGCGTGCTATTGAAAACACCTGCTATGTCATTGCTCCAGCACAAACCGGGATCAACTACGCCCGTCGCCAAACACATGGACACGCCATGATTATCGACCCTTGGGGGATGATTTTAGCGGATGCTGGTGAGCAGCCTGGAGTTGCGCTTGCCGAAATCAACCCTTCGCGACTCGAACAAGTCCGCCGTCAAATGCCCAGCTTGCAACATCGGGTATTCTGATAGCTAAGCAATTTGTATTTTAGGGCAGGCAAGATGCCCACCCCACAAGAAGTTAAATATCTTATGGGGTGGGCATCCTGCCCGCCCATTTTAGTAAGCATCTACTTAAAACTTTGCTTAGTATTTTCTTAACTTCTAGTGATTATAATACTAACTGCTCTCTGTTTAAGTCAGAACAATTACACTGGGAAATTGGTCTTGTTCTGAAAAAGGAAGTATGACACTAATACCTAAAGATCGTATTATAAATTACAAATTGCTGAATAACTGCTTTCTTGGCAGATGTCAAAGTTTCCTTGCCCGCTTGATGTTGGTATTTTTGGTTGTATATTCTTTTTTACAAAAATCTCCAGAAGTTGCTATTGCGAATCACACTATAAATAAAGCCGTACCAAAAATTTCCACACATCATGAAGCTTGTAGTAACAATACAGGGTTACAGCAGCAGGTTTCCAGTTTAGCAAACATGACGGTCATGGTATCAACTTGGGTAGGTCAGCCTAATTTGGGTGTTCAAAGCCTTGTTCAAGCACTCGGACCGTATGTATTTGCTTACCTAAATCGTAGTCCTTGGCCAAAGATTAATGAACGGGCAAAGTTGGCAAGAGTACCTATACTCATGTACCATGACATCTTGCCGCAAAAACAAGTACTTTCTGATCTTAGTCCTAATGAATTAGAGCAGCATTTTCAGCTAATTCGAGAATCTGGCGTCACTCCCATAAGTCTTGACCTGCTGATGAATCATTTGCAGACAGGACTACCGCTACCAGAAAAACCAATTTTGTTGACATTCGATGGTGGTTACAGTGGGGACTACGAGTATGTTTATCCACTGCTGAAAAAATACGGTTATCCTGCTGTATTTTCAGTTTATACTAATGGTATCGGTAATAGCACTGGTAAATCTCATGTCAACTGGGAACAACTACGGCAGATGGCAGCAGATCCCTTAGTAACGATCGCATCTGATAGTGTCAGTCACCCAGATGATTTAAGAGTGATGCCTCCTGAGCAAATGCATACAGAAGTCACTGAGTCTAAAAGAATACTAGAGGAAAATTTAGGTATTCCCATCCACTACTTTACTTATCCTGGGGGAAAATATGATGAGCGAGTCGCACAGTCGGCGTATGCGGCAGGATATCAGCTAGCACTGACAATGAATGATGTGGATGAGCGGTTTGCAGGTGCATCTAGCAGTTTAATGGCAGTTTCCCGCATTGGTCAATCGAAATTAAAAGATGCGATCGCCCAAGCTTGGGGAGGACCCGCATTGCCACCCTGGAAACTAGGCTTCGACTTTGCAAGTCCTGTTCAAATGACTGAAACTACCATCGACAAAATTTCCCTCAACCTCATTTCCGGTGGCAAACCGATAACTATCCATGCCAACAGTCGTTATCAGGTTCCAGAAATTTTGGCTAAGAGTGGCACCAATGCCATCGCTGGTGTAGACGGTGGTTTCTTTTCGCTAAAATTATTAAATTCTAATTTCATGATCGGCCCTGTTTTGAGCCAGGTCACAAACCAATTTATTCCTGGTGACAGAAATGATATCCCGAAATTAGCCGGACGCCCTCTGGTACTGATCAGTCCCCACGCAGTACGTTATATTCCCTTCGACCCTGTAAAGCACAACACTTTAGACGGAATACAAGCTGAGATGCCAGATGTCACTGATGCTTTTGTGGCGGCGGCGTGGCTGGTGAAAAATGGTCAACCTCAAGACGCAAGTACCTTTAACGGTCTGTATGGTTTTGATCAAGCGCGTTATCGAGCTTTTTGGGGCATTAACCAAGGTGGAGTTCCCACTATCGGCGTTTCTCAGGGAAATACTGATGCTGTCTCTTTGGGAGCGGCTCTAGCTAAAGCTGGATTACAGGATGCAGTGATGGTAGATTCAGGTCAGAGTACGTCCTTGGTTTACAAGGGCAAATCTTTAGTAAGTCATACTCCTCGCCCTGTGCCTCATGTTGTTGCACTTATCGGGTCTGAGTCAACGAATAACACTAGTTGCACCTTGGTAGTAAATAAAATAAAAAACCTGGTAATAAAAGGAGCCAGGAGTCAGGAGTCAGGAGTCAGAAGTACCCCACCCACTTAAGCGTTGCGGGATGCAGTCCGGGGCAATGGTTTTAATATTGACCACAAGTAAGGCGCTAGTCGCACAGAATCCAATACGGTTCGGATAAGATAATCTCATACCGATAAATCCTGTAGAGACGCGAAATTTGAGCCAGCGCTGTGCGGAGGTTCCCTCCGTTGAG
>CAZZXJ010000179.1:0-10328 GCA_964657905.1 uncultured Stigonema sp. | reverse complement strand
CCCTCATCTCCCCCATCTCCCCCATCTCTCATTCAGACCTCCCGCATTCCTAAACCCAGCACGACTGCTAAGGCAGAGCGTTCCACTAAGGGATATTTTTCCTCGTCAACTTCCAAGGAAAGAGCTATTACAGGATCTATTTGGATGGTGGGCAAGCTCAAACGTTGTGTAAAAAACTCATCAAGCTGTCCGAGTCCACCTCCTGGTCCTGCCAGTACAATTTGCGCTACTTCCAAATTTTCAGATTGAGTCAGGTAAAAATCAATGGAACGGCGCAGTTCATCTGTGAGTTCTCCCAAAACCCTCATTACTGCCGCCATACCAGGATTAGTCTCGGTGACATCGGTTTTTCCACTTTCCATGGGATTTGCAGGAATTGACATTCCTTGCAACAGTTCCATGTCTCGTGATGGGGGTAAGTTCATTGCTCTTGACAGAGCTGTTTGCATTTGATAAGTCCCAAGTGGGACAGTGCGAGAAAATTGTGGCACTCCGTTAACGATAATGGCAATTTCTGTGCTGTCGAATTCTATATCCACCAGCACAGCTGCTTCTTGCGGTCCGAATTGCCGCAGTTGATCGCGAATTGTCCGAATCAGAGCAAAGCTGTTAATCTCTAAGACATCAATTTGCAATCCCGCTTGCTCGAACGTACTTATATATGTATCGGTAACCTCCTTACGAGTAGCAACTAGCAGCACCTGTACCTTTTCAATTCCATCCTCATCTACAAAATACCCAAGTTTCTGATAATCCACATCAGCTTCTTCTCGAGGGTAGGGTAAGTACAAACCTGCTTCGTGGTTGAGCACCATTTCCCGCAGTTCTTTGTCATCTAACTCTGCTGGTACAGGTATCAGACGCACAATAGAATCTCGTCCCGGTACAGCAGTGGCTACCCGAGAGGCTTTGATTTTACTATCACCCAGCGCTTGCTGAATTAATTGCGCCATTTGTGGAGGATCGGCAATTTGACCATCGACAACAACGCCTTCTGGAACCGGCACTGATGTTAATGCGTCTATTTTCAATCCTTGACGCTGTTTACGTAGCTGAACTACATTCACACGTTGTGGTGCAAGTTCGATGCCAATCCCTTTATTTGATTTGCCAAACAGACTATTGAAGCGTTTAAGCACAGTTTTGTCCGCCGGACTGCTAAAGTGAAAATTTAGTCATTGGTCATTGGTCATAACTAACAACCAACAACCAACTAATTAATCGATATGGTTGAAATTCAAAAGTTTAAAAGATCAGTTGTTTGGGTGTTGCTCGGCTTACTGACAAGCTGGATTGTCAGTTGTAGCACGGGTAATGTCGGTACGGGGACAAAACAGGCATCTTCAGGAGCAGCAAATATTGAGTTTTGGACAATGCAACTCCAACCTCAATTTAAGGACTACTTCCAAAGCCTGATCAAGACTTTTGAGTCTCAAAACCCAGGTATAAAGCTTAACTGGGTTGATGTACCCTGGTCCGCAATGGAGAACAAAATTTTAACAGCTGTCTCAGCGAAATCGCCACCTGATGTTGTAAACCTCAATCCGGGTTTTGCTTCTCAACTTGCAGGACGAAACGCCTGGTTGAATTTAGATGCAAAAGTCCCACCTGAAGTACGTTCCTCCTATTTACCTAATATCTGGAAATCTTCCACACTCAATGACAAAAGTTTTGGCATTCCCTGGTACCTCACCACACGGCTAACCATTTATAACACCGATTTATTAAAACAGGCAGGTATCAGCAAATCACCTGCTACTTACGTTGAACTAGCACAGGCCGCTCGACAAATTAAAGATAAAACTGGCAAATATGCCTTTTTTGTGACGTTCGTCCCGGAAGATTCTGGAGATGTACTAGAGTCCTTTGTGCAAATGGGGGTGACTCTGGTGGATAATCAGGGCAATGCTGCCTTTAACTCTCCACAAGGCAAAGCGGCGTTTCAATATTGGGTAGATTTGTATAAAGGTGGCTTTATACCCAAAGAAGTATTGACCCAAGGGCATCGTCATGCTATAGATTTGTACCAAGCTGGAGAAACAGCGTTGCTGACGACTGTCGGTGGAGAGTTTCTGGAGACGATCGCCAAAAATGCGCCAACGATCGCTCAAGTTTCTGCCACTGCACCGCAAATTGTCGGTGAAAACGCTAAGAAAAACGTCGCTGTGATGAACATAGTCATTCCCCGTGACACCAAATATCCCGACGCCGCCCTCAAATTCGCTTTATTTGTGACTAACGACCAGAACCAGCTAACCTTTGCCAAAGCAGCGAATGTTCTGCCATCTACAGTCAAGGCGTTATCTGACAGCTACTTCAAGAATTTACCAGCCAATGCCACGGCTTTGGACAAAGCACGTATAATCAGTGCTACTGACCTGCAACAAGCAGAAGTTTTAACCCCAACACTGAAGAATTTCAACTTACTACAAAAGGCAATTTACGACAACCTACAAGCAGCAATGCTGGGCGAGAAGACAGTGGATAAAGCTGTAGCAGATGCGGCGCAGGAGTGGAATAGTAGTAGGAGTTAGCTAATTGCTCATTGTTGATTGTTGATTGCACCATTAGCAATTAGCAATTAGCAATTAGCAATCACCAACCTTATGCAAGCTTGAGGAAGGGCAACCCGCTAGTCAGGGCGCATTCCAATTCCGAGGTATTTCGCAAGGCGTTAATGTTGATGGGAGGTTTTGGATCAGGGACTCGCGGTTGCAGCGACAGATCAAACCACGCCACATCATGCCACGCACCGCCCTTGTATCCTACACCTCGATAAATCCCAATTGGTTGAAATCCCATCGCTTGATGAAGCCTTTCGCTGCCTGGGTTGGGAAGGGTCACACCAGCGTAGGCATTGTAGTAACCTTGGAACACCAGAATTTTAAATAGCGACGTATATAAAGCCCGCCCTATGCCTGAACGACGCTCTGCTTCACGGATGTAAACAGCTACATCGACAGACCACTGGTAGGCAGCACGCTCGCTATGAGATCCAGCATAAACATACCCTAGAACTTCCCCGCGCCGCTCGCATGCCAGCCAAGGCAACTTCTTTTGAACTTTTGTAATCCGCTGCTGCATCTCATCTAGAGTTGGTGGTTGAACTTCAAAAGATACGGGGGAATCCTTACAGAAGGGGGCATAAATTTCTAGAACTTGGAGAGCGTCGTGTTCTGTGGCAAGCCTGATAATGAACGACATAGAAAGCTTTCCTATTGTACAAGGCATTGAGCCGACATCAGTGCATTTTCGGCAACTAAGGCTGAAAACTCTTGCTAATTTTACCTTTCAGCTATTTTTAGATATTAGTGACGATCTGCGGGAATTTTAAGTATTTTTTGTTACCAAATTTGCGGCTTTTATTACATTGATAGCAGTTCTCATTCCGTACAAGCTTTGGATGGGGCTTGTGGGGTAGGCATCTTGCCATTTTAAACAGTCACCAATGTCCTCACACACAATCTGTGTCCTTTGTGCTTGGTGCGGTTCGTAAAAAATCACCCACCAAATACAGGGAACCGCACAAAACGACTAAATTATCCGGCGCGGCAAAAGCCGCCTCCAGTGCCGATGATAAATTTGCATAAGTGCCGCAAAAGCTCAATGGGATGATATTTTGTGCTAGTTTTGCTAATTCACTAGGATCAGATGAATTATGATCGGGTACTGGCACTAAATACAATCTGTCATTTGGTCGCAGTAAAGCTTTGAAGATGTCGGCATGGTCTTTAGAGGAGAGCATCCCCATTACCCAAGTTACACCGATTTTGGATTTGGGATTGGTATCGACATAATCGCGTAATGCTTGTGCGCTACCTGGATTGTGAGCACCATCCAGCAGTAATTTGTGTTCTTTCCAGGTAGTCCATTGCACCCGCCCTAGCCACTTGGTTTTTGCCATACCGTTAACAATATCTGCCTCAGATATCTGCCAGCCATGTTCTTGCAGGATTTGTACAGCAGCAATAGCTAAAGCTGAGTTTGTTAACTGAATCTGTCCTTGTAGGGGTAAGGGATATTTGATGGATTTTGGATTTTGAACCGCAGATTGACGCAGATGGACGCGGATAAAAGTCGGTTCTGTCTGTGAGGTTGCTATCTCTGCCCATCCGGGGGCGATTTGATGGGCGGGTTGTGGCGTAATAGATGGGCATCGTAATTCTAGAATACGCGATCGCACGACTTTTTCGGCATCTGGTGGCAATGGTCCAATAACAGCTGGACATTCGGGTTTGAGGATACCGGCTTTTTCTGCTGCGATGTGAGCGATGGTAGGACCGAGTGCCTGCAAGTGGTCTAAGCTGATAGAAGTGATGATGGTGACCAGAGGGCGATCGCATACGTTGGTAGCATCTAGGCGTCCGCCAAGTCCCACTTCTACCACCGCTACATCGACTTGCTGTTGAGCAAAGTACAACCAAGCAGCAGCGGTAAACACTTCAAACTGAGTTGGTGATTCTTCCTCAGGGCTAATAGCAGCTTGGACTTGCAGTAATAATTGGCACAATTCTTCTGAGGAAATGGGTTGTTCGTTAAGGCAAATGCGTTCTGTCCAATCAATTAGGTGAGGGGAGGTATAGCGTCCTGTGCGATAACTTGCTTCTGTGAGGATAGAGGAAAGGTAGGCACAGACAGAACCTTTGCCGTTAGTCCCAGCAACGTGAATCACTGGAACTTGATGATGAGGGTTGCCCAGATTTGCTAACAGCTTTTGAATTCGCTCTAGTCCCAGATGGACGCCGAAGGTTTGAAAGGGTTTGAGGATAGAGTCGATGTCCACAATAAAAAAATCGAGTTATTCTCGCTCCAAGGCTCTGCCTCCTAGAATTAACTGGTGTCACTAGGATAGGATTTCCAGGTGGAACCTGGGAACGAGGGAACGGAACTCAACAAAACTGACTGTTCCTGTAAAGAGAAACAGTCTGTCAAAGAGCAATAATACTGAGTATAGTTTAAGCTTCTCTATCCAAAAAGCTTTGCAATTGTCTTAAAGCCGCAGCACCAATATTGAACGCTGCCCAACCTGCGGCAATCAAGACTGGCGCTAAAACCACCGCTATACGCATATCAATGTCCATATTTAGAACTCCTCTGTTAAGTACAATTTAAAGTTTTATCAACTGTTCTAATTTTTATTTTTAACTGAAGTGGGCAATTTTTCCCAAGTTCTATGTAAAGAATGTTTACGCCCCACTCCTGTAAGGGCGGGGGAACCCCGCCCCTACTAGAAACCGGTATCGGTACCCTTGCCGGCATGAACTAAAGCTAATTTTTGGTAGCGTTCAGCGTGTTCGATGAGTTCTAATGCTTCCGTTGCGGAAATTTGACGTACGACTTTACCAGGAACGCCTATAACGAGGGACAAGGGAGGTACATCCTTAGTTACCACTGCGCCCGCACCAATGATGCTACCACCACCCACCCGTACTCCATCTAAAATCACGGCGCCGATGCCAATTAAACTGCCACGTTCAATGTAAGCGGAATGTACCACAGCGCGATGCCCTACGGTCACATGATCTTCTAGTACTGTAGGTTTACCAGGATCGCCATGTAGGATAGCTCCATCTTGAACATTCGTACATTCGCCAATTTCAATGCGTTCCACATCTCCTCTGACAACTGCTCCATACCATATGCTAGCGCCTGCTGCTATTTTTACAGAACCAATAACAACAGCATTTGCTGCGACGAAAGCAGCCTGAGAAATATCGGGAAAAGACCAGTAGGAAGCGCTAGACACGATAGAATATGAATATGGTACCCAGAAACGTTAGGAAAAACTCCAACCTTGGAGGCTGGTTGCAAAACCAGGATATCACCAAACAGTGCTGAGCAGTGAGTGCTGAGCAAAATAGAAGTACTCAGTACTCAGCAACGCCACTCGCCTCTGTCGGGTTTCCCGTCATTCGCGCTTGCTTCTCAGAACTCACCACTACAATGAGGTGGAGCAGAAGTGTAAAAAAAACTAAAGTCTCTGGTGGATACAAAAATATGTTTGTACGCACTTCATGATGAATCCAGGCTTGCAGTACCCAATATTTGGTCCGGAAATTCAGTGTCCCCATTGCCGTCAGATTATATCGGCACTGACACTAACAGATACGTATTTATGTCCCCGTCATGGCGCATTTGAAGCTAATCCCAAAACTGGAGAATTAAATCATTTACAGTCGGGACGCCATTGGCGAAGATGGGATGGCGAATGGTATCGGCAACATACTCATCCCGATGGCATTCGATTTGAAATTCACGAAGCATTAGATAAGCTATATACTCAGGGCTACCGAGCAACACGGGTGATCGTAGCCCGACGCTATCAGGAATTGATGAGTGGCTATTTAGAACGCACCACACCTTGGCGTTCTGGGCAAGCGGAGACGACATCTGCGCGACTTTACGGTCTACCAGTGGAGTTTAGCCCCGATCCCTCAGAAGAACCCTGCTGGGAAGTGATTAATTTTGATCTAGAAAAAGAACCCGGAGTGCCTGTGCGCTACCCCTATTTCCGACTGTTTGAGTAATAGTCAATGGTCAAGAGTCAAGAGTCAATGGATTAAGGACGATGGATGATTAACTATAGACTATAGACTATGGACTCTTGACTATAGACTAACAATTATGCATCACGCTTCTATTCGTACTGCGAATATCCGAACAGCGATCGCCTTTTACGAACAGTTAGGGTTTACAGTTTGCGAACGCTTCACTACAGGCTATACCCTAGCTTGCTGGATGGAAGGGCTGGGCGGCAGAATTGAACTGATCGAAATCCCGCAACCAAAATCAGCTCCAGATGCTTTTGGAGATGAACATTACGTTGGGTATTATCATTTGTCATTCGATTTAACCGAAATAACGCCAGATTTACCTAGCTGGTTGAAAAGTTTAAAAGAACGTTTTGCAGGGGCTTCCCTAAACACGAGCGAACAGTTACCACCTCTGAAGGTGCTTTTAGAACCAACACAACAGCAAATAGGCTCAAGCATCTACGAAGTGACTTTTATTACAGATGCCGATGGCTTGCCTTTGGAATTCATTCGGGTTTTAGCAACCCTCCAGCAGTAAGGATTGTGGATTTAATAACCAGCAATGCCTCATAGGGTGCGTCATTGACGTAACGCACCCCAATCGGATATTTTCCGTGCGTTACGAGTAGCGCTAACACACCTTACCAAACTGGCGTTATAGGGCATAGTTCCCATGCCCTATACCGATTATTATACGTTGATTTATTCCAACTTACTTAGTTGTAGTCTTAATTACTTTTTTGGTAAAAAAATTTTGGGTTTTTCTCTGTAGTGTTGCGGAGGCGACAGAAATTAGAAAAAGAATAGACTATATTGATACAAAAACTATGTACTTTTATTTACACAGAAATCTGCAAATAACATGTCTGTGTTTTACAAATTTCGTCGCTCTCGGTTTTATCGGTTTCCATTTTTACTGTTGATTTTTTGGCTGATTATTGTGTTGGTGGTCGGTAGTAAATCTGCTTATAGTGAACTTGTAGCTGGCTCAAACTGGGTAAATTCTCAGATAGATAAGGTGTCCAAAGAAACACCTATTTTAGTAACAGAAAATGTCCGCAAGACAGTGCTGGAAAATAATCTTACTGTCTTAACAAAGGAAGTACACACCAGCCCTGTGGTGACAGTGCAGGTTTGGTATAAAGTGGGATCGCGCAACGAAGAACCTGGAGTCAATGGCATTGCCCACCAGTTAGAACACATGATGTTTAGGGGTACGAAAAACCGTCCAATTCAATTTGGACGATTGTTTAGTGCTTTAGGCAGTGACTCGAATGCTTTCACTAGCTATGACCAGACTGCATACTATAACACTGTGGAACCAGACAAGCTGAAAGCACTCTTGGTGCTGGAAGCAGACAGAATGGAAAATGCGCTTATTGATGCTCAGAAACTAGCGCAAGAGAAGCGGGTCGTCATTTCTGAGTTGCAGGGTTATGAAAATAGTCCTAATTACCGCCTCAGCCGCGCCGTGATGCGAGCGGCGTTTCCCAACCATGCCTATGGGTTACCAGTGGGTGGTACTAAAGCTGACGTCGAGAAGTTTCAGGTTGAGCAGGTGCTTAAGTACTACCGCAACTTCTACACTCCTGACAATGCAGTTGTAGTGCTTGTGGGAGATTTCCACACTGCAGCAACTATCAAAGCTGTTAAAGAAACATTTGGGAAAATACCTAAGAGTCAACAGTCAACAGTCCACAGTCAACAACCCCATTGTGTTGCGAGAACCAGGATCAGGAGCGTTATTGCAAGCGGTATATCCGCTACCAAATGCGAATCACCCAGATGTGGCGGCGCTAAATGTAATGGACTATATCTTGACAGGGGGACGTAATTCTCGCCTTTATCAAGCATTAGTGGAATCAGGTTTAGCTAGTGATGTCACAGCTTCTGCTGTTAATTTGGTGGAGTCCGGTTGGTACGAGTTATCGGTGACAGCAAATCCTAATCAAAACTTGACAAAAATTGACTCAGTACTCAGGGGTACGATCGCCAATTTTGCCCAAAAAGGTGTCAAAGCAGAAGAAGTGAGCCGAGCCAAGGCGCAGTTAGAGGCTGCATTAATTTTGGCTAACCTTGATATCACTAGTCAGGCAACGCTACTGGGTAGTAATGAAACCACTGCTGGTGATTATCGCTATACAGATAACTACTTAGCAACTGTTCGCCAAGTGACTGCTGCCGATGTACAGCGTGTCGCAAACTTATATCTTAAACAGGACACACGTACGTTGGGCTTTTTTGAACCCACTCAGATCAAGGGAAAAGTTACTAGTAACAAAGGAAATTCTGCACAAATTACGGAACATTTTACCTCAGGCGCACCTGTAACTCCAATGGACATAGGCAAATATCTGCCACCTGTAGATTTGCCAGTTGTTTCCGCTAAAACGTTCACGTTACCACAGCAATTCAAGTTGTTTAACGGTTTGCGAGTATTACTTTTACCTGATAAGAGTACTCCTACGGTAACCCTGAATGGCTACATTAAAGCAGGTACAGAATTTGACCAAGAGAACAAAGCTGGATTGTCTAGCATTGTTGCAGATAACTTGATGAATGGCACGAAAAATAAGGATTTGTTAGCTATTGCTAAAGCGTTGGAAGACTTGGGGGCGAGTTTGACCTTTACAGCTGCCCGGGAAGGTGTGCAAATTCAGGGTAATAGTTTAGCAGTAGACTTAAGAGTTTTGATTCGGACTTTTGCAGATGTTGTAAAAAACCCGACATTTCCTTCAAAAGAGTTAGAAATAAGCCGCCAAAATGCTTTAACTGCCCTCAAGCAGGAATTAGATGATCCGTCAGAAGTGGCAAAAAGAACTTTTTCTCAATCTATTTACCCGAAAGAACATCCCTTACACACGTTTCCCACACAGGAGAGTTTGCAGCGCCTTAGTCGTCAAGATGTGATTGATTTCAAAACAAAACTTTATCGTCCAGATACTACAGTATTAACACTAGTAGGGGATTTTGATCCCGGTGTTGTCCGATCGCTCCTGGAAGCTGAGTTCGGAGATTGGAAAGCTCATGGTCAACCCCCAAAACTGAAATATCCAGTGGTATTGATGCCAAAAACAGTTGTGCGTGTTAATCCCGTTGTTCCAGGTAAAACCGAAGCCATTACTTACATGGGTAACACTGGCATTAACCGCCTCGACCCACGGTTTTATGCGGCTGTGGTGTTGAATCAGATTTTGGGTGGCGATACTCTATCCAGTAGGCTAGGAGCAGAAGTACGCGATCGCCTTGGTCTTACATATGGAATATATAGCGATTTCTTGGCAGGCAAAAATTCTGGGACATTTTTGATTGAGATGCAAACCAGCCCAGAAGATACAAAGGCGGCGATCACCAGCACCCGTGAACTACTAGGGCAAATCCATCAGCAAGGCGTCACTGTAGTTGAAGTGGAAACAGCCAAACGCACCCTACTTAGCAAGTATACCGTTTCCTTGGCAAACCCAGAGGAATTAGCGTATAGAATTTTGATGAATGAGGTGTATGCGCTGTCTGAAGAGGAACTACGCTCCTTTATTGAAAAAATCCAAGCAGTCACTCTTGCCCAAGTTAATCAAGCAGCTCGTGAGTTACTCCATCCAGACAAAATTGTTGTGGTGACAGCCGGACCTGCTGTGTGAAAAGACCCAGGTAAGTAAGTCGGCGTAAATAAATACAACTATATGTTAGGGCTGTTAGTGGTTAGTTGTTAGTAGGGGCGAACGGCAGGAGCGCCCCTACAGTTGTTAGTTGACCAAGCCCCTTTGGGGCGGGGTGTAGGGAGTAGGGTGTAGGGTG
>CAZZXJ010000178.1:0-10376 GCA_964657905.1 uncultured Stigonema sp. | reverse complement strand
CATACATACCATGCCTCATTTGTCAATACCTTCTACTCGACCGGCGCTCTAGTACATTGACCGTCATCGCTCTGAATTGCTCTCCAACTAGTACAAGGGGCAAAAACACAGAAAACCAACCTCCACGGCATTTCTGGGAATTTTCTGTCTTTCTGGATTGTTTTATAGTCTGCGATTGGTTCTACGGGGAGTTGGTATTTAGCTAGTGTTGGTAATAGGTTCAATATTCCTGGCAGTAAAATTCTTTGGGCAACTATAAGCACCAGTGGGGTTTTGCTCGGGGGTAGCTACGGAATATTTTTATATGGTGTTGTGATTTCGGTAACACCGGCTTTGGCTTAAAAATATCAGCAATAGTTTAAGAGCTTTCTCTAGAGCAGACCGAGACTGCAAACAACCATTTAAGTAGGTGGGCGAGAAAATTTATAACTATGTCATTGCGAACGGAGCGAAGCGAAGTGAAGCAATCGCAAGGGTTTTGAGCGTTTTACATTTCGTTACATAGTTATCTTTATTTGTGCCTACCTACTTAATTTGCATGAAGGTATTGATAGCACAATTTTAATTCTCAAGCACCGTCTCAAAGCAAACGAACTACGTCCGGAAATTGAGGTATGTACAAAGTACGGCAATATACCGCAGGTAGAGTGTTTTACCGGACAAATAAATCAAGTATTTATGAATATTCCGGCAAATGCCATTGATGCCTTAGATGAGTCTAGCTTAGGTCGTAATTTTCAGGAAATCAAAGCTAACCCCAACCAGATTACAATTACAACTTTTGTAGCAGAAAAACAAGTAAAAATCATAATTGCCGATAATGGTATTGGTATGAGCGAGGAAGTCAAACAACGTATTTTTGACCACTTATTTACCACCAAAGGAGTAAACAAAGGTACAGGTTTGGGACTGGTGATCGCAAAACAAATTATTATTGATAAGCACGATGGATAAATAGATTGTTTGTCTAGTCCAGGTGAAGGGACAAAGTTTATTATTGCTCTGCCGATTTCAGTAGTCTAACTTCAGCAGACTAATCGTAATCGTGCTGTAAGACGGTAGCCTCTCCTTCTCCACCTCAAATAGGTCAATTAACTGGACTCGATACGCCGATGGTCCAGTCTCTGATCGCGATAAAGCCTTTGAAACCCGCAGCAACCGCGCCCGGTGAATAAGGCAAGGCACAGAGTCCGGCTATGGCGCTGACCTGCGAGAACGACGACGGTCAGGTAGGGAGCCATTGGCTTCTAAAATGGCTACTTGCTGCATAGTTAGGCTATCTTAGGCTACTCATTACCATAAAATTATACCTTTTAGAATGAAATAACCCTAGGGCTACTGGGGCGCACTGTTAGTGGAAAGACAACCCTAGAAAGGCTGCAACATCTGGCAATTTGATAATATTAAACAGGAAGCGCAATCGCAATCATCACTTCTATTTGCAAAAACACTATGGCAAAGCGTAAGAAAAGCAATCTCCAGTGGATTAAAGAAACCCTTGAACTAAAACCCGATAATCACTGGGAATGTCCATCAGGCTATAAGATTTTTGTAGCAGATCGGGGGTCTGTTCGCTTCAATGTACCCCAGAACTGGGTTTTTGAGCCACAAGAAAAATCATTCAAGTTCCTCGATAGAAAACCGCCCAAGGATGATTGTTGTCTGGAAGTATCTTTCAATCGCCTACCACCCAACGACTGGAGCTCATTTCCGCTCTCATCCACTTTGAAGAAAGTTATGGAGGACGAAAGTCGCAATGTAATTGCTAAAGGAGAAATCGTCACCATCAAGCGCCAAACTGCGCGGATTGTCTGGGCAGAGATTAAGTTTATCGACACCCAGGATTCTCCACGGGAAGCTTTTTCTCGGACATGCATTGGCTTGGGGTCGAATGTTCAGTGCTTAATTACATTCGATTATTGGGTAGACCAAGCAGAACAGCTAACACCCGTTTGGGATGAAGTGATGCGAAGTCTGACACTGGGTCTGTATATCCGCGATCCAATGACGGGTGCGGCTTTGCCAGACTAAGCACTATTCTAAAAAGAAATCTACCATCCAAGGAGATGAACCTGCAAAAGGTCTTTTATGAAGAGGGAAAATTTGGCAAAACAGATCGGATCTCACTGGTAGCGCTGGCCTCTTGAAGCTCTATTCCCGGATAAAAAATTTGATGGTCAATTGGAAAATCCAAGTAGCGAACAGATTTTTGATTTTGACTCGGTGATGGCATCTAAAAATCCTATCGCCACGATTGCATCGGAAATCGTCTATTATCCAGAAAATAATCAAGGCGAACTCTTTGCAATATTTATCTCTGGGCTGGGACAACGTGCTTCGGAGTCTTCAAAAAGGAGCCGCAGGTATGCAGAGACTCTGCTAACTGGCATCGCCAATATGAACAACTCCTCGTTTCTTAAACAACATCCAATTATCGCTTTCATTAACCGATACCTTGACTGGATTAATGCAGTTCTTGACTATCTTGGTTTATCTGGTAGTCCAGTCATTGAAAATGCTGCAAGTTTAATTAATTATGCCTTAAACAACAATATAACTCTCAATTTATCTGGCGATAGTCTGGGAACAATTTTGTTGGCTAGAGCTATTAGGCGTGCTAAAATAAAATTTGTCTATGCACACACAGCGCTCTTTGATTTTGGAGCACGACGAATTCAAGAAGTGGAATGGGAGAAGCGCACAAGTTCACTCACTAATGTCTTGACTTTCGGAAACGGCTATCGAAAATGGGTTAAAGGTCCAAATTACATGATGGTTTTCATTCAAGGCGATCCCTTACCAAATAAATTTGGAATTACACCCCAGAGAGCTATTAAGCAAAAACGAGAAGATATAAAATTTTTGATATTTCCGCTTTTGTTCCCTGAAGGCAGCTTTGAAGCCCATAACATGATGTTTACAATCGAACTTCTTCGCGAAACCTTTCTAAAAAATCAGCTTGAAGTTGGTGATTTTGCTGGTTTATATAATAAACTCAATTCCAGCATACTAGAAATTGCCACACCCAATGAAGTGTCATGGCCAAGGGACATGAAAGACTACACGTGGAATCAAGACAGCCTCACTTCGATTCCATATTTATCGCCTTAGAAGATGTTAAGATAATTGTTTAATATCTGGTTATGACTGGGTTTTAGCTATTTATGGACTTCATTGCCCGATCACCCTCGCTAGTGAAAAGGGTGTAGGGGTTAGGGTGTGGGGTGTAGGGAACCCCATAAATAAATGCAGGGGTTTCGATCATGGACGTCGTATAGATGAGCGCTATGCGTCTCGAAATACATTTTTTTCTTTTTTTCATACATAAATGTCGGGGCTTGTACCATGCATGGGTGCGGTTTTTTTCTTTCCCCACACCCCACACCCCGTTTTCGGTCACAAATCTAACAGCCCTGACTTTGACTGATATGCCAAGGGTTGCTTTGATGGCGATCGCTACAGGGGGGCACTGGTAGGGGAAAGACAACCCTACTGGCTGTATTCAAATTGCGAGATCATAGCCGCACTGCCTAGCACAAAATAGCTACAAATATACTACAAAAGGTAGTACTGGGAACACTTCACCTGACTGAAGCCAGAAAAAAATTACTGACTCGGCAAGACAGTATTTAGGCTATCAGTGCCTTTTTATACATATTATTCTGAACGCTATAGGCTCTTTTAATGGTTCAAGATAACCCTGTGATTGCAAGTTAGATATGTTGTAGCTTACCAACTATAAGATAGCAACATAAAAAATTCACAACATAATCATATTTGTGCCAGTCCATAAGTCCTATATTTGATTTGTTGCACCACTAGAAACAAGGTGTCGATTATTTTGGCGACTCTGCCGCAGTCATCAATATCTTGTACTCTAGTAAGTAATATTAGTTGTGTCGTAAGTAAAAAATCAGCATCATCTACCCTTACTTACGGAATTTAGGTTTTAAATAATCGGAATAGGTGGGAGTAGGAGTTGCCATCATGAGCATACTATTTAGTCTTGTTGTCGTATTTATAGTTACTAGTATAATAATTTACTTACTGCTTACTAGCTTAGGGACAAGTTTTCTCCAGTTAGCAAAATTCAAGGGAAAGCAGGCAAAGCAAAGTTTACCTAACAACATCAAACTTCTGAAGCGGCATCCTGACCATCAGAAGTTTCACAGAGAAACTCCCTCACCCAAATTGTTCGGTGATACAAGTTCGATAAGGAGAGGATGGACATTTCGTTTTGACAACCCTACCCGGGTGGGAGCAAGGTTTTCAAGGTCTATAGCAATTGCTGTAGTTGTTGTAGTAGCGGTCATTAGTGGACAGACTGTGTCGGCGCAGATTGCGGAACCGCCGCCTCTGGCTTCGCTCAAGACTGTGTCGGTTCCTGAGCCTGACAATCTCGGAGACTTCGTTAAGGACAGAAAAGCCGCGATCAAGCTAGGAAAAGCTCTTTTCTGGGATATGCAGATCGGCAGCGACGGCTTGCAGTCCTGTGCAAGTTGCCACTTCCATGCGGGAGCGGACAATAGAATCCAAAATCAGATAAATCCTGGTCTGTTGCGTGTCAATGCGGACGGTAGCGCGAATCCGGATTCAACTTTCGACTTAGGCGGGGCACCGAACTACCAGCTAAAGCCAGAAGATTATCCATTCCACAAGCTGTCGAACCCGGATGATCCGACTACCGTTGTGTCTGACACTCACGCTGTCACCTCCTCCCAAGGGGTCTTCAATACTGAGTTTGTTGCTGTTACACCAGGAAAGTCGGTAGATAAAGTAAAACTTGTACCAGATCCGGTGTTTAACGTAGGAGGCACAAATGTGCGCCGAGTCGAGCCACGTAACACGCCGAGCGTGATTAATGCGGTGTTCAACTTCCGCAACTTCTGGGATGGAAGGGCGCAGGACATCTTCAACGGCGTGAATCCCTTCGGGTTAAGAGACCCCAATGCCAATGTCGCGAAGGCAACCACCCCAAATCAACTAGAATTCGTCAAAGTCAGCCTCAAAAATTCGTCTTTAGCTTCCCAAGCAATGGGTCCGCCGCTCAGTTCCTTTGAGACGTCCGCTGACGGTCGTACCTTCCAGGAAATCGGTGATAAGTTCGTCGGGGTAATTGACAAAAAATCCCACAGCGCTTCCAGAGGCAAAAAGCTCCCGAGAAAACTTGGTAAGAAGTTACTTCTCCTTCGTCCGCTAGGCAAGCAGGTTGTCGATTCAGAAGACAGCGTTTTAGGTGCCGACAGCAGATGGCCTCAAGTTGGTCTGCGAACTACCTATCAGCAGTTGATTGCAGATGCCTTCAAGCCAGAGTGGTGGTGGTCCAATCGCTTGATCCAAGTTGATGCTAACGGTCAACGGACTTTCGTCAATAAGCGGGACAGATCCTTGGAAGACAAACAGTACACGCTAATGGAGTACAACTTCTCACTGTTCTTTGGGCTAGCTGTTCAGATGTATGAGTCCACACTAATCGCGGACGATACACCGGTTGATCGCTTCTTAGCCGGAGACACCACCGCCCTAACTCACCAGCAGCAACGGGGGAAACAGCTGTTCGAGGGCAAAGCTAAGTGCATCGGGTGTCATCAAGGGGCAGAACTCACCAAAGCTGCGGTTAACAACGTTGGCATACAACGACTCCAAAAGAACAACCAACAAATCTTCTCTGACTCTGGCTTCTTCAATGTTGGCGTCAGACCCAGCTTGGAAGACCCCGGTGTTGGAGGTAACGATCCTTTCGGCAACCCGCTTTCCGAGGCGCGACTGGCTCAGCAGGGTAAATTCGAGCAGCTTCTTGGCGAAGACCCGAACATCACAGTCGCCTCAGATGATATAATAGCTGCGGACGGAAACTTCAAGACTCCTGGACTCCGCAATGTGGAACTCACCGCCCCTTACTTCCACAACGGTGGGCAGTTGACTCTGGAGCAAGTGGTGGAATTCTACAATCGTGGTGGAGACTTCCGCGAGCAAAGCACCCTCCTCCCGTTAGGGCTAACAGAAGCCGAAAAAGATGACTTAGTAGCCTTCATGAAAGCACTAACCGATGAGCGAGTCCGCTTGGAGAAAGCGCCTTTCGACCACCCGCAACTGTTTGTTCCCAATGGTCATCCGGGTGACACTACCTCCGTTACCGATGACGGAACCGGAAAAGCCACGGATAACCTGCTGGAAATCCCTGGTGTTGGTCGTAACGGTGGCAACGGCACCCCGAATTTCCTCAGTAGTAAATAACCGCTTGCGGGGACTGAACCGTGGGAATTTCCGCTTTGTCTTGACGTTGCAAGTTAACCCAAACTCTCAGCCAGAATCCACGAGCTTATAGCTCGTGGTGTGGCTCAAGATAACTCATCCGTTACCAACATCTCCAACAACTGTGCCTCACTCAACTGATTAATCCCCAACTCTTGCGCCTTTTCCAACTTAGAACCCGCATCTTCTCCCACAACCAAATAATCTGTTTTCTTACTCACAGAATCCGTCACCTTCCCACCAGCTTTTTGAATCAACGCCTTCGCCTCATCCCGCTTCAAGGTAGGTAGAATACCAGTAATCACAAAAGTTTTACCCGCCAACTTTTGATTTCCCTCACCCACTGCTGGCGCTTCCAAGGAGGAAGCAAATTGCAATCCAGCATCTTTCAGGCGAGAAATCAAAGTTTGATTTGCGTCTGAGTGAAACCACTGATATACAGACTGAGCAATTTCCGCACCGATACCGTAAACAGTTTGAATCTCTGTCTGGTCAGCTTGAGCCAACTGTTCGACTGTGGGAAACTTCTCACTCAACAATTGGGCATTCACACTGCCAACGTGACGGATCCCTAAACCATACAACACCCGTGACCAAGGTTGATTTTTCGATTGGGCGATCGCTTCCACCAACTTTTCAGCCGACTTTTTTCCCATGCGTTCTAATTCACAAAACTTGTCTACTGTCAAGTTATATAAATCGGCATCGCTTTGCACCACTCCTTTATCTACGAGTTGATGTACCAGCTTTTCCCCCACACCTTTAATATCCAAAGCATCACGACTGACCCAATGTTCAATCGCCCCTTTGAGGATAGCTGGACATGAAGCATTGACGCAGCGAGTTACCGCCTCACCCATCTCCCGCACTACTGATTGACCACAAACTGGACAATGGGTGGGCATAATAAAGGGTTTGGCGTCAGCAGGGCGGAGTTCTAGAAGAACGCGCAACACTTCCGGGATAATTTCCCCAGCTTTGCGAACGATGACTGTATCGCCGATGCGGATATCTAATTGAGTGATGCGATCGCTATTATGCAGTGTAGCTCGAGAAACGGTCGTTCCAGCAAGTTGTACAGGATGCATTTCTGCTAGGGGAGTCAGCGCCCCCGTTCTACCCACATTCACCGCAATATTTTCCACGCGGGTGGGTGCTTCTTCGGCTGCGTACTTCAGTGCGATCGCCCAACGGGGAAACTTCTGTGTAAACCCCAGTCGTTCCTGAAGCTTAAAAGAATTTAGCTTCACCACCACCCCATCAGTCATGTAAGGTAAATTCAGCCGTTCTGTATCCCAGTGTTCGTAATATTCTGCAACCTCGTCTGCATTGCGACACAGCTTACGGTTAGGGTTCACTCGAAACCCCATTTTTTCCAACAATTCCAGCGCTTCCCACTGAGTATTAGCAATACTCGCATCATCCCTACCAGGAATGTGCAGCGTGTAAGCAAAAAAATCTAGCCGTCGTCGGGCTACAATCCGGGAATCTAATTGTCTCAGTGTACCAGCTGCTGCGTTCCGAGGATTGGCAAAAAAAGCCTCACCCGCTTTTTGCCTTTCAAGGTTAATTTGTTTAAATACTTCTAAGGGCAAAAAAGCCTCGCCGCGCACTTCTATCCTTTGTAGAGACGCGAAATTTCCCGTCTCTACATTTAAGCGCAAGGGAATTGAGTGAATTGTCCGCACATTTTGGGTAATATCTTCGCCCGTCACTCCATCACCCCTGGTTGCGCCTCTAGTAAGAATGCCATTTTCATACGTCAACGCTAGGGCGGAACCATCAATTTTCAATTCGCAGACATACTCCGTTGCATGCAACGTCTCTACAATTCGCCGCCAACGTTGGTCCCAAGCCTTTAATTCGTCAATGTTAAACGCATTTTCTAAACTGTACAGTGGAATGTTATGGCGCACAGAGGTAAACTGCGTTGCAGGTTTTTCACCCACCCTTTGAGTTGGGCTATCCGGTGTCACCAATTCTGAATACTGGGTTTCCAACTGTTGTAATTCTCGATACAGCTGGTCATAAACTGCATCCTCCATGATCGGAGAATCGACGACATAGTAAGCATAGCTTGCTTGTCGTAGTAGTTGCCGCAGTTCTTGAACACGCTGTTTAACTTCCGAGTTGATCGATTCCATGACTTTCTCAATAAGCATTGATTCACGGTAGGGTGTGTTAGGCACCGGCTGGACTTTGGTAAACTTCAAGAATTTTACTTTTTGCGCCGTAACGCACTAACATAAGTGAGCAGGTACTTTACACTGCGAATAGCGCACCCTACTGATAATTTATAGCTTAATCAAATTTAACTTTTTCCCCTTAGAAGTCCCACACTGTATTCCTTCTTAGAAATCAGTGCGCTCGTTGAATAACGGGACAAAAACGAAACGCACCCTAACCATAATTATCTACATAACATCTACACAGATGTTATGTAGAAGTAGTGGCAAAGCCGAAATTGCTAGTCACTCATATCATGTCCGCTTAATTACTTATAATAAAAGCACCCCACCCCTACCCCTCCCCGCATGCGGTCCGGGGAGACAAAGCACAGCTTTGGCAGGGTGGGGTGAGATGTTCTGGGAATTATAAGTGATTTACCGGACATGATATCATCTGTACCTTGAAAACCAAAGATATGGCGTTACACTGGGAAGTGATTAGCATTTATGCGAACTGCCTCCAGTGTGTAAAATCGAGGAGGAACTTAGGTAGGCTTGGTTTCTCGTAAACCGAGAGTGGGTTGTCCGTTTTGCTCACTATAAAAAGCGGGACTGGGAAAGAATTCGAGTACCAGGAACGAAATTCAGGAATTAACTTGAAGCCTACACTATACTGCTTGCAGTTAGTGTAGGTACTTCACCGAACCCAGTCCTCTACTTCGTAGAGGAAGCGCGTCCCGCCAATCAGTTTTCGATTTGCAGAGGTGCTTTGAACGAAAACAACGTATTTTTCTAGGTTACTTGGTTTAATGCGAACCGTTGCACCCACAGGTAGTCCCAACATCTCGCGCGCTGCTTCCCCTTCAAATAAATCACCCGTTATGCGTTCCATCAAAATAATTTCTTTATGACCTTGGATAGTTTCAGTTTTCGTAAATTCGTAAAAACCACGCCCGACTTTGAAAGTCAGACCATTTTCTAAAACAAACGCTTTGATAGAAATATCTGTATCAACTGCTAGCACCTGGAAACGTCCAGGAGAAACTGTCCGTAAATCGGCTGCTTCGTAATAAGATGTTCCTTCGCGCTTCATCATGGAGTTAAATATCTGATTTAACCCACGACTCATGCGCCCTTGGTCAATCACTTCTTGTTCATAAGCTTGCAGTTGGTCATTGGAAGATTGCTGATAGCAAACTGCTAAAAACAAGTCAGTAATGTAGGAAAACTGGTCTAGGTTGACATGAAAACCACCAGATTTTTCAGCTAGCTCTTTATAAAAAGGAGTAGCATGGGGGCGATTGAGGGCTTGCACTCCATAAACCATAATCCCCTGATTACTCAATTTATCAATTTCCTGCCGCCAATTCAGCTTTTTGGGATTGTGTGCTGGCGCATGGGGAATATCATCACCAATTAAAACGAGTGATTTGGAGGCTAAATTTGACCAAGACAGAGATTGAGCCTCATGTAATACCAATTCATAACATTCCGGTGCATCTCCCCCACCAGTTGGCTCTACATTTTGGACAAAATTACCAATGGCATCAACATTACTGGAGAGGTCAAATTTTTTGATGACATAAGTTGAGTGTTCATCACAATAATCACCATGGGCAATGATCCCAATCCGAATCATGGATATTTCATTCATCAATCTGTTAACGGTTTCTTTAATTTTTCGGCGTACTTGGGTCAGGCAAGGATACATACTGCCAGTTGTATCAAAGCTGAAAATTACTTCGATATTGCTGCTAGTCATAAATTTGCTTTTGTAAAGGCATCTTTGTATAATCAAAGTTTAAATTATGCCAATTTAAACTCACAAGTATAAAAGTAAAAATTATTAAAAAATTTACATACTGATCTTTTTTCTAAGTAATCCAAATATTATATATAGCAATCCTAAATGAGTTGTGAAAAATTTTAAGTTTTGTAGGGTGGGCACTGCCC
>CAZZXJ010000177.1:0-10385 GCA_964657905.1 uncultured Stigonema sp. | reverse complement strand
TGGGAAACAGCGTCATCTGGTTTGGATCGTGCAGCATGACAACTCCTTTTTTATCGGGTTTTGGGATTTTAGATTAAGTAAGTTGACACAAATAATATCATGTCCGCTTGATTACTTATAATAAAAGCACCCCACTCCCTACCCCTCCCCGCGTGCGGGGAGGGGAGACAAAGCACAGCTTTGGCGGGGTGGGGTGGAGTGGGAATTATAAGTGATTTACCGGACATGATATAAATCATCATTGGTTCGTAGTCGCGCGCAACTACAAGCATGAGCGATTCATTTTACAAAACTTTACATAGCTGATATTATTCTCACCGACTTACTTATGTGTTTACCACAGCCGCTGGATTAGATAGGAATCAAAGGCTGAATCAGTACTTAAAATGGGTATTTGCTCGACCATAGCCTGTGCAATTAAAAGTCGGTCAAATGGATCGCGATGATGAAAAGGTAGAGTTGCAACCACAGCGAGGTGGTCTATTTTTATTTCCAGCAACGTGAAGTCGTTAAGACTAAGTTGCTGTGTGATAAATACCTCGAATGGCAGATAAAAACTCAGCTTGCCAGTGCTTTGTTTAATCGCTATTTCCCAGATACTAGCTGTACTTAGCAGCTTTTCGTTATCCTCATTCTCAATTAGCACCCGCACTTGGTTGCTGATTTTGGGATTGCCCGTAAAAAACCAAATGAAGGTATGAGTATCTAGCAGCAACCTCATTACGTATAGTCCTTAAACTCTGATCAAGGCTCATCAAAATTATCTGATATTGTGACTAACTTTTTAGCAGTCCCAGCCTTAGCTGACTAACGTTTCTTGACTAGCGCTCCAGGGCTACAAGCGTGTAGTCTCAAGCGTTGTTTCCGGTGCAATCAATTGCATGATCACATATAATCCTTGAAGTCTTCTAGAGGCTCGTCAAAGTCATCAGACATTGTAATCAAACCTTTAGCACTCCCAAATAAAGGGCGACGTTTAACTGGCGATACAGGAGTTAGTTTGACAACAGCCTGCTCATCTTTTGTAATCACGACTTCTTCGCCATTGATTGCTGCTTCAATTAATTCAGGCAGATTTTTAGATGCCTCAGCGAGATTTATTTCCTGCATAACTGTCACCTCTGTATTCCTAATTCATCCCTACATCAAACAATTAATTGTTTGATCCTTCTACAACACTTTGCTGAGATATTGATGGACAAATTGTACGCAAATCGAACCTTCACCTACACCAGAAGCAACCCGCTTCACTGAGTTATGACGTACATCTCCTACTGCAAAAACACCCGGGACATTAGTTTCCAATAAATAGGGATCGCGTTCCAGGGTCCATCCCTTCGGACGACGACCATCGCGCTTTAAATCTGGTCCAGTAACAATAAATCCGCGATCATCTCGTTCCACCACGCCATCTAACCATTGGGTACGTGGTTGGGCACCAATAAAGATAAACAGCGAAGTCGCTTCAACTGTTTGCTTTTCGCCAGTTACAGCATTGGCAATGGTAATTGCTTCCAAGCTTGTCTCACCTTTTGCGTCAATCACACTCGAATGCACCTTTACCGTGATGTTCGGCGTTGACTCAATTTGGTTAATCAGGTACTGTGACATACTCTTAGCGAGGGAGTCGCCGCGTACCAACATCCTTACCTGACAAGCATACTTGGAAAAGTACATGGCAGCTTGTCCCGCCGAATTCGCCCCACCGATGATGTAGACTTCTTCCCCTTGGCAGGATAGGGCTTCTGTCTGCGCTGCACCGTAGTAAACGCCTGCGCCAGTCAAACGCTCAAATCCAGGCACATCCAACCGCTGCCACGATACACCAAGGGCTAAAATCATGGCGTGGCAACTAATTTCTTTGCCGTCTGCCAAAGTGACAAAGCGATACGGATCTTGTATGCGAATGCCCGTCGCTTCCAGTGGTGTGAGAATTTCTACGCCAAAGCGTCGTGCTTGTGTCACAGCACGACGCGTCAAATCATTCCCACTCAAACCCACCGGAAAGCCCAAGTAATTCTCGATCCGGGAACTTGTTCCTGCTTGCCCGCCAGGTGCTTCACGTTCAAGCATCACCGTACGTAGTCCCTCTGATGCACCATACACGGCAGATGCTAAACCAGCAGGACCGCCACCGACGATAATTAAGTCGTAAAATGGATTGCCAGCTTGGGTATGTAACCCGATTTTTTCGGCAATTTGCACGTTTGTTGGTTGGAGGAGACTCGAACCATCGGCGAAGAGTACCAGGGGTAACTGTAGGTGATCGCAATTGGCGTATTCAACCAACTTTTGTGCCTCTTCTGATAACTCCACATCTAACCACTCATAAGGCACTTGATTTCGGGCCAGGAAGTCTTTAGCTTGGTGGGAGTGGGGAGACCAGCGGTTGCCGATGACGCGAATACCTTCAAAGGGTGGGTGGATAGTCGCTTGCCAGTCATCAAGCAAATCGTTAAGCACTGGATACAAGCGCTCTTGGGGCGGGTCCCACGGCTTCATGAAGTAGTAATCGATTTTTGTGCTGTTGATAGCGCGAATAGCTGCATCGGTGTCCGCATAGGCAGTGAGCAAAGCGCGTTTCGCATTTGGGAAAATTTGCAGCGCTTGTTCCAAAAACTCTACGCCGGACATTTGCGGCATTCGTTGATCTACTAAAAATAATGCCACTGGCTGATGGCGAAGTTTTAATTGTTCCAGTGCTGCTAATGCGCTAGCACCAGACTCGGCACGCAATACGCGGAAGCGATCGCCAAATTCCTGCCGCAGATCCCGCGCCACCGCTTGCAAAACTTCAGGGTCATCATCAACCGTTAGGATTACAGGTTTAGCCATAGCGCCTTTAACTTCTCCAACAGTCTTATGTATGCAGTCTACTTTTTAAGAATGACACATCTTGCTGATGGTAGAAATGGCTAATGGCTAATGGCAATCAACAATTAGCACTGCCGCCTGCGCCGACTTTAAGCAAGCCTGCAATTTTTCAGCGAGCACTTGTACGTGAGGTTCGCTGAACATAGTAAAGTGATTGCCAGGAACATGGTGGATCTCCAATCCGCCAGCAGCCACATTGCCCCAGCCAAAATTAGGATCTAATTCAAAGCCTTCACCTTCTACCCGCATGTGTTCTTCAACCCCCAACAAAGTCACTTTCCCTGTGTAAGTTTGCAGCATATACTTTTGTGCTGCCTCACCGTGGGCTTCTGTAATATGGACGCGGCGGATCTCGTGAGGTATAGAAAGCTCAGCACTCTGGTAGAATTTGTAGGCAATCTTCTGAAGCTGATATTTGAAAATATACTGAAGCAACGGGAGCCATCGCTTCAGCTTGTTCTGAAAGTAGGCAGGTCCATTTTGTGAAAGCTTCTTTAAGTGAAGAGGCAATCGCTTCCAGAGTGGCAATCGACTGACAGCACCTGGAACAGATGTATCAAACAAGACTAGTATCGCAACTTTCTCACCTTGCTTGTGCAGTTGCTGAGCCATCTCATATGCCACTAAACCTCCAAAGGAGTGTCCTCCGAGAAAATAAGGACCTTTTGGCTGGACGGTTTGAATCTCTTTAATATAGTGAGATGCCATGTCTTCAATCCGGTTATAGGGAGCCTGCTGTCCATCCAGTCCTTGTGCTTGTAGCCCATAAAATGGTTGTTCTACATCTAGATGATGCGCCAAATTATAATGTGATAAAATATTACCCTCCAAAGGATGGACACAAAAGAAAGGAGGTTTGGAACCGTTAGGCTGAATTGCCACCAGTGAGGACCAAGATGCGGAGTGCTGCTTCGGCAAAAGCCGAGTATCTATCCCAAGATCCCCCATTTCATTGCCTTCTATGAATACCTGTTGGCGGATAATCAAGGCTTGAGCCTCCACAGTCCCTGATTGGAAAAGGGTTGCCAGAGGGAGATTTTTGCCCAAAGCCTTCTGGATTTGCCAAAACAGTTTGACTGCTAGCAGCGAGTGTCCTCCTAACTCAAAGAAGTTGTCCCTGACGCCAATGGGCTGGATGCCTAAAACTTGTGACCAAATGTGCGTCAGCTTTTGTTCTAAGGGATCGCGGGGGGCAACAAAAGTGTTTTGCGCCTCAAGATTGACAAGTTCCGGCACTGGCAGGGCTAGTCGATCTACTTTGCCATTTTGTGTTAGGGGTAAAGCGTCTAGGATCACAAAGGTAGAGGGAATCATATAGTTGGGCAGCTTGTCCAAGAGGAAGCCCCGGAGTTCTTTGGTCTTGGAGACTTGCTCAAGCTTAGGGACGACGTATGCCACTAGGTACTTGTCACCTGTTAGATCAGGGCGGGCAATGACCACAGTCTCTTGCACTGCCGGATGTTGGCGAAGTCGGGCTTCTATTTCTCCCAACTCGATCCGGAAGCCACGAATCTTGACCTGGTTGTCGATGCGACCAAGAAACTCTATGTTACCATCTGGGAGGTAGCGTCCTAAATCTCCAGTTTTATAAAGCCGATCTTCGGCAATATTTGTCAAGGGATTGATCATGAATCTCTGTTGGGTCAGTTGATCGCTGCCAAGATAACCTTGAGCTAGGTAAGGGGTACGGACAGAGATTTCGCCGATTTCTCCCACCCCTGCCAACTGCTGCTTGGTGGTGAGAACCAGTAATTGTACATCCTCAATACCTCGACCCAAAGGTATGGTCTGTTTGAAAATGCCATCGCAGTGGTTGGGGACAATGAAATAACCCATTGCCTGAGGCGTTTCAGTAGCTCCATAGAAATTAACACAGGTGGCTTGGGGAGCAAAATTCTGGATTCTACGTAGATCCTGCTGTGTTAACACATCGCCACCAAAAAACAGATAACGCAGGGCTGTTGTGTTGCTTTCGGTATAGGTGGTCAACAGTTGTGCCATAGCGGGTGTGAGATGAGCAATGCTAACTTGCTGTTGCCGCATCCAATCAGCCAGCTGACCTGGTGTCTCCAGATCCTGTTGCGAAGGGATAGATAAAGTTGCACCTAAGGACAGGGGCGTGAAGATATCCCGTAACAGGGGGTCATGGGAAAGACCCGAGAGCATACTAAATTTATCAGACTCAGACAGCCCAAAGGTTTGACAATGCCATTGCAGAAAATGGGATAGGGGTTTGTGAGTTCCTTTAATTCCCTTGGGTTTTCCTGTAGACCCGGAAGTAAAGGCAACATAGGCTAAATCATCCGGATCAACCGTCACTGTGGGGTCTGAGGTTGCATAATTTTGCAATATTGAGTCTTGGGTCAGCTGAAGACGACAGCCACAAGATAAATCTACATACTCTTGGACAGGGGTTGGCAGTTCTCCTCCGCCGGCGATTTGTAGCGTCAAGCGAGGTTGGGCGATTTCAAGGCAATCAATCAGGCGTGTTGCAGGATAAGCCGGATCGAGAATCACAAAAGCCGCACCGGCTTTCAGAACACCTAATATTGCCCAAACCAGCGTTGCACTACGGTGTCCGTAAATAGCCACAATCTCTTGAGACTTGAGGTGATTCGCCAGTAGATAATTCGCAAGTTGGTTTGCACGTGACTCTAATTCGCTATAAGTCCAAGCCGATCGCGCATCCACCACCGCCAGTTTTTGTGGTACTCTTTGAGCTTGCTTCTTAAAGCTGGCGAGGACGGGGAGTTGCCATTGTAGAGCAAGTGGCTTGAGGGGATTTGGTAAGAGTAATTTGGCTTGAGGGGTGACTAGAGATAGTGAGGCGATACTGATCTGTGGGTTTTGCACAATCTGAATCAGCACTTGCTGGAATTGTGAGAGCATTTCCATGATTCGCTCTGGTGCAAACAGATCGCGATTGTAGACTAATTCCAGTTGGATGAAGTCGGTTTGTTCTTTGACATATAAGCTTAAGTCGAACTTGGAAGCGGCGGCTGGCATATTGATCGCTGCGACATCAAGCCCAGGCAGTTCCAGTTGGATGTCGTTCAAGTTGAGCATATTAAACCACACCTGAAACAGTGGGTTGCGGCTCTTTTCTCGCTCTGGCTGTAGTTCTTCCACCAGTTTCTCGAAGGGCATATTTTGATGGGCATAGGCATCTAATGCCATGGAGCGGACTTGACCTAGTAGTGAACGAAAACTCGGTTGCCCTGAAAAGTTAGTCCGCAAAACCACAGTGTTGATAAAAAATCCGATCAGCCCTTCAATCTCAGCCCGATTGCGACCTGCAATGGGAGAACCGATGCTCACATCTTCCTGCCCAGTATAGCGGTGCAGTAGAGTCCCAAATGCTGCCAGCAACGTCATAAACAGGGTGACACCCTCTTGGCGTGAGAGTGCAGTGAGTGATGCGCTCAGCATTTGGGGTAGGCTCAAAGATTGTGTCGCCGCTTGGTAGGTTTGGACTGCTGATCGGGGTCGGTCAGTGGGCAATTCCAAGACATGGTTAGCACCCGCTAGCTGGTTTTTCCAGTAGTCTAGCTGAGTGTCGAGTACCTGACCACAGAGCCATTGGCGCTGCCAGACAGCAAAGTCGGCATACTGAATCGGCGGTTTTGGCAGGGGATTCGGCAAGTCGTTCAAAAAGGCTTCATACACGGTTGCCAACTGTTTCCACAGGATGCCCAGCGACCAGCCATCAGAGGCAATGTGGTGCATGACTAACAGGAGTATATGCTCTTGTTGGTCTATTTGTAGTAAGGTGGCTCGCAACATCAGGTCAGATGCCAAGTTGAAGGGGCGTTGCACCTCTTGGTTCAAGATCCTTTGCACTTGTTCGTCAACCTCACGATCTGGCTCCAGTGTCAAGTCAATCACTATGAATTCGACTGATCTAGGCTCACCGATTACCTGTATAGGACTGCCATCAGGTGATGAAATAAAATTGGTTCGCAGTGCTTCGTGATCAGCAACGATCGCATCTATTGACTGTTGCAATACAGCCACGTTAAGTCGGCCCTTTAACCGCTGCGCTGTCGGGATGAGATAAGTTGAGTTTTTCGGCTCCATCTGCTCCAAAAACCACACTCTTTGCTGGGCAAAGGATAGAGGGGCTGACTCCTGGTTCTCTCTTTGGGGAATTGTCTGGTGTAAGTTGATATCACCCGACTCGGTCTGACTGTTGGCGATCGCATCTGCTAAGAGTGCGATCGTTGGTTCACTAAATAGTAACTGTAGCGGAATTTCTACACAAAAGGCTTGGCGTGTCCGAGAAATTACTTGCGTCGCCAGCAGCGAATGCCCCCCCAGTTCAAAGAAGTTGTCGTGGATGCCTACTTGTTTCAGCCCGAGGATTTCGGCCCAAATGGCGGCGAGGATCTCCTCTGTGGGGGTGCGGGGCGGAAGGTAGCCAACAGAGCAATTACTTCTGTTGATATCAGGTGTTGGTTGCCATGCAACGCTTGCAAGGGCACGTCGGTCTACTTTGCCGTTAGGGGTCAACGGCAGAGCGAGCAGCATCACAAAGATCGCAGGCATCATATAGTCGGGCAATTGCAGCGCCATAAAGCGGCGCAATTCCAGATCGTTGGGAACTTGCGCACGAGTGGGGACGACATAGGCCACGAGGCGCTTGAAACCTTGAATGTCCTCTAAAGCAACAACTACGGTTTCGCGCACTTCGGGGTGTTGAACCAGCACCGCTTCAATTTCCCCCAGTTCAATGCGGAAGCCGCGAATCTTCACTTGATGATCAATGCGACCGAGGTACTCGATGTTGCCGTCCGGTAGGTAGCGGGCCTCGTCGCCAGTTTTGTATAGGCGTGCCCCGGGTTGATTGTTAAAGGGGTTGGGGATGAATTTAAGAGCGGTCAAATCCGGGCGGTTAAGGTAGCCGACCGCAAGGCACTCACCACCGATGTACAACTCGCCCCTGACGCCAATGGGGACTGGTTGGAGATCACTGTCTAAAATATAGATGGTCTTGTTAGCAATCGGACGACCGATCGGAATTCTCTTGAGGGTAGTGTCGGAGTCTGACTGGGGAGGAATTTCAAAGCAAGTTGCTGTTATTGTTGCCTCTGTAGGACCGTAAGCATTGATCAAACGAACTGAAGACATTGGACTGTGCCGCCAAAGGTTAAGACCTTCGGGTAACATTTGGTCTCCACCAATCAGGACGAGTCTGAGTTGGTTTTTCGGAGCATCCTTTGGTGAGTTGACCCACTCAAGTACCAATTGTTGCCAATAAGCTGGTGGGAGACTCACGACAGTCAGTCCAAAATCCGCAATTTTCTGATGAAAGTTTGTTGTCGTCCATACCTCTGAACCCCGAATAACTAGCTTAGCCCCAACGAAGAGCGTCAGAAAGATTTGCTCCAATGACACATCAAAGTTGAGTGAGGAAAATTGGAGCACACAATCACTTGAGTCGATTTCGTATTCCTTTTGGATCGCACAGCAATGATCCGCAAGCGAGCCATGGGAGACGAGAACCCCCTTGGGTCTACCTGTAGACCCAGATGTGTAAATCACATATGCCAAGTCGCAGAGTTTAGCACCACTGAGTGGATTATGTTCACTCTTAAGACAGATGACTTCCCAATCTGTATCTAAACAGACCATTTTTGCACCATGCTCAGGCATCTGTGCTAACAACCTCTGTTGCGTCAACAGCACCGACACTTGCGAATCTAACAGCATGTAGGACAGACGCTCTTGGGGATATGCTGGGTCTAGCGGCACATAAACCCCACCAGATTTGAGAATGCCCAACAGTCCCACCACCATCTCTAAGGAGCGATCGACACACATGCCTACCAGTACTTGTGGCCCTACCCCGTTAGCTTGTAAGTGGTGTGCTATTTTGTTAGCACGAATGTTCAACTCCCAGTAGGTTAATTGTTGCTCTTCAAACACCACCGCCACCGCATCCGGCGTTCTTTCCACCTGTTCTTCAAACAACTGATGGATACACTTATATTGGGAATACACTGATGTGGTGTTGTTCCACTCAAAGAGCAACTGGTGTCGCTCTGGCTCGGTCAACAGGGGTAATTCTGTCAGATGCTGCTCTGGATTCGCCACAATCCCCGCCACCATGGTCTGGAAATGTCCAACCATCCGGGTAATAGTAGGGTCGTCAAACAAGTCTGTGCTGTAATCAAAACAGCCTTTGAGACCAAACGCCGTCTCTTCTAGTTCCAAGGTCAAATCAAACTTCGTTACCTTGCTCTCCACCGACAGGGGGCTGAGGGTCAGACCTGGTAGCTTTAGTTGCCGCATCGGGGCATTCTGGAAGACAAACATCACCTGGAACAACGGATGATAGCTCAGGGAACGTTCCGGTTGCAGTTCTTCTACGAGCTTCTCGAAAGGCAGGTCTTGGTGGTCATAGGCATCCAAGGCTACCTCTCGGATTCGACCCAGCAATTCCAGAAAACTGGGGTTGCCTTCAAGGTCGGTGCGCAAGACCAGAGTGTTGACGAAAAACCCAATCAGTCCCTCAGTCTCAGTCCGGTTACGACCAGCAATGGGTGAGCCGACAATGATGTCTGACTGGGCTGAATAGCGGTAGAGCAAGGTTTTGAACGCTGTCAGTAGCGTCATGTATAGGGTGACACCATGACGTTGCGACAGATCCTTAAGGGCCTCGGTCAGGCTCTTAGGTAGCTCCAAATATTGCCGAATCCCACAGTAGGTTATCACTGGCGATGTCTTACGACAAGCCGCTCCGCGTCTACGCGGTCGGTCGGTGGGTAACTCTATCACTCTTGGACTGTTTGCTAGTTGCTGCTTCCAGTAGTCAAGCTGCGACTGTAGGGGTGAACAGCCGTTCGCCCCTACCCCTTGCAACCACTGGCGCTGCCAATATGCAAAATCGGCATATTGAATAGGCAATTTAGGAAGCGGCGACGCCTTCCCAGTGGAGAAAGCTTCATAGAGTGCTGCCAATTCCTGAAGGAATATATTCAATGACCAATCGTCGAAGACAATGTGGTGAATTGTTACCAGCAGCAGATGCTCCTCTAAAGCCAAGCGCAAAAGTTGTACTCGCCACAACGGTCCAGTAGCTAGGTCAAAAGGTTGCTTAGCCGATGTAGCCAGTCGCAGGGTTTCGGCCTCTCGCTCAGCAAAAGACAAATTCAGCAGGTCTACCACTGGCAACAGCAGAGTTGGTCTGGGGTGAATCACCTGAATTGGTTGCCCATTCACCGCAGTAAATGTAGTCCGCAGCGCCTCATGACGTTGCACAATTTCACTCCAGCTTTGCGAGAGCGCAACTATATTGAGTTGACCCGTGATGCGGTAGGTTACTGAGAGATTGTAGGCAGGACTATCTGGTTGCAATTGAGCAATGAACCACAGTCTAGCTTGGGCAAAAGACAGGGGTAGATTTTCTCTCGCTGACACCCGCTCAATCCCAGACACCTGTTGGGGCGAACGGCCCTTCGGGTGACGCTCGTCCCTCGCTACCGCTGACGCTAACGCAGTCCCCAGCTTCG
>CAZZXJ010000176.1:6745-10396 GCA_964657905.1 uncultured Stigonema sp. | reverse complement strand
CTCCTGACTCCTGAACGCCAGTCGCCTAATAGCGGGAAACCCTACCGCAGAATATTCGGAGAAGAGAAGTCGCAAGGAGGGTTTCCCTCCGGGCGAACGTCGGGGAAACCCTCCTCAGAACTTCTCCCTATAGCGCTGGCTCCTCCTGACTCCCGCTCACAGGTGTACTGCAAGCAATTAAGAACCGCTATAGTGCATCTTCACACAAAATCGGTATTACACTTAAGCACAACTACTGAGCAACAATTAGAAATTTATGATACTTATAGAAAATAGCTGATCCAGTGTTCCATAAGGCGTCCAGCTATCAAGGAATTTGGTATAATAATAACAGACTACTCTTTCAAACTTACGTGATCTTTAAATTCAGAGTAAGTTGCAAAAAGTTTTGATGAAAATTACCATTCATCGGACTTCGGGAGCATAGTAGGGTTTATAAAGGTTTAACGGGTGTTCTGCCAATGGTACGTGCCAATCCTCTGATCAAGCAGGACAAGAAATGAAAAAAAGGTATAAAATAGCGGTTGCTGCCGCCGCTGTTGCTATGGGTTTCGCTGGTGTGGGTGCGCCTTCTCAGGCACAAGCTAGTGTAATTAACTACAGTTTTACTGTGGATGTGACTTCGGGTGCAAATACAGGTCAGTATAACGGTTCTTTTAGCTACGATGACTCGACCCTAACGAGTAAAGGTTCTGAGAACGTGGGACGCAACCAAGGATTATCCATTTTATTTAACTACTTGGGTACTACCTATACGGAGAATAACGATACTGGTTCCATGGTGGGTTTACCTCTTCTAACCTTTAATAATGGAAACCTTTTGGGCTTGAACTATTTGGTTCATAATCAGTTTTACATAGGCGATCATCTAGGTTCTCCATATACAGGAGGAGCAATATTTTATAACAATGCTACTGACGATGGGAATTTTGGAACACAGGTGGGTACAGTCAGTTACTCTAAGAGTACGCCCGTTCCTGAATCCCACGCCATTGTTGGCACAGTAGCCGCTACTGGTATAGGCTTGCTGATGAAGCGTAAGCAAACAAAGTCCATGAAGGTCAAAGCTTAACCAGCGTTTTCTCTCAAAGGCTTTTGGGAGAGGGATACAATAGCTTCAACAAAAAGCCCTCACTAGATTTTGAGGGCTAAAAGTGTTTGATTTGAGTGAGTTATCTACTGATTTAAAGCAAGTGTTGCGATCGCCCAATATGACTTTACTAATAGTTAGTAGTTACCCGAAGAGGAGTGCCTACTAACTCATTAACAAGTCCCTTATCTTAGCAAATAGCTTATACAGTGTCCCATGAGGAAGTAAACTACTAACATAGCAGCAGCAGCCATGGCAACTAACATACCAGCCAACATCATAGAAAATTCCTTATCGGCGAAGGCTCTCTCCATTAAGTGAAGCGACCATGCCACTAGCGCTACATCAAATACTAAAATAGGAATCAACATATTTTTTAATATTTATTAAATCTTGTTAATTAATATTAACATCCTTTTCATGGACTTTGTTGAACTACTGTAGATGTAGTTGAATAAGGATTTGCCGATCACGAATACATTCTGATTGGAACTTGACGATCGCGCAAGTAGGTTTTAATCTCTGCGACACTCAATTGCCCATAATGCAAAAGTGATGCAAGTAGTGCTGCTTGTGCTCTACCCTTGGTTAAGGCAGTGTAAATGTGTTCACAATTGCCAGCGCCACCAGATGCAACCACTGGAATTTGTGCGGCTTCAGCGATCGCCAGCGTTAACGCTAAGTCATAACCTGCTTGAGTGCCATCAGCGTCCATACTAGTAACCAACAGTTCTCCTGCGCCTCGTTGTTCGACTTCTTGGGCCCAAAGTAAGGCATCTAAACCTGTATTTTCTCTGCCCCCCCGCACATATACATCCCAACCAGGGTTGGTGGGATCTTGTCTGCGTTTAGCATCAATAGCAATGACTATGCATTGATTGCCAAAGCGATCGCTTGCCCGATTAATCAAATCAGGATCGCGTACCGCTGCCGAATTAATACTAACCTTATCTGCCCCAGCTCGTAAAAGATTTTTAACATTTTCTAAGGATTGAATCCCACCACCCACAGTTAACGGAATAAAGACTTGTTCAGCGGTGCGGTACACCACGTCGAAGATAATGTCCCGATCTTCATGAGAAGCCGTAATATCAAGAAACACTAACTCATCAGCACCCGCTTCGTTGTAAACCTTTGCCAGTTCTACCGGGTCGCCTGCATCAGCTAGGTTGACAAAGTTAACTCCCTTTACAACTCGTCCCGCCTTTACATCTAGGCACGGTAAGATTCTTTTAGCCAACATGAGAATTTTATCCTCCTGAGTAATTACCCGGAAATTAAATTTTAAATGGGAGAGAGGATGAACAACCGAAAATTTTCTTGACTTTGTTTCTTCCCACGACTGCAACGTGTAACAACCCATCCTCTGTCTTACAGTAAAAGTGAGTGATAGTAGGAATTATGGCGATTATCTCATCGAAAAAACAGCCTCAAGAACCAAACGAACAACCAAAGCAGAGTCGGGAATCGGTAAACGCACCCGCAGAGGATCATCTTTTGCAACCTGAAGCTGCTGTGGATGAACTTGAAAAGCACGACGAGGGTATTCGACCGCAGCAATTTGCCGATTATATTGGGCAAAAAGACTTAAAAGATGTTCTTGAGATTGCCATCAAAGCCGCTAAGTCTAGGAGTGAGGTGCTGGATCACCTGCTGCTGTATGGTCCTCCAGGGTTAGGTAAAACCACAATGGCGATGATTTTAGCAGCCGAGATGGGGGTCAACTGCAAAATTACCAGCGCCCCAGCCCTAGAACGTCCCAGAGATATTGTCGGACTACTAGTCAATCTCAAGCCTGGCGATCTTCTGTTCATTGATGAAATCCACCGTCTGGCACGGATGACAGAAGAAATTTTATACCCAGCCATGGAGGATTATCGCTTAGATATCACTATTGGTAAAGGTTCCAGCGCTCGAACCCGGAGTTTGCCGCTTCCCAAGTTTACCTTAGTGGGGGCAACAACCCGTGTGGGGGCGCTCACTTCCCCACTACGCGATCGCTTTGGCTTAATTCAAAAATTAAGGTTTTATGAAGTTGATGAATTAAACAAAATCGTACTGCGCACAGCGGGTTTACTCCAGACAGCTATTACCGAGGATGGTGCTACAGAAATTGCACGGCGATCGCGGGGAACACCACGAATAGCAAATAGATTACTTAGGCGTGTACGTGATTATGCGCAAGTCAAATTATCAGGAGAGATTAACGAAACCGTAGCAGCCGAAGCATTGCAACTATTTCAAGTAGATCCCTGCGGTTTAGATTGGACAGATCGCCGGATGCTGAGTGTGATTATTGAACAATTTAATGGTGGTCCTGTGGGGTTGGAAACAATTGCAGCAGCAGCAGGTGAAGACACGCAGACAATAGAGGAAGTCTACGAACCTTATCTCATGCAGATTGGGTATTTACATCGGACTCCCCGTGGTAGGGTAGCAACACCCAACGCCTACAAGCATTTGGGTTTTAAACCGCCTCATGAACAGTTATCTTTATTGCCTTGATGTGAGATCAGATCTCCCCTTTTTTAGGGGGGATTACGATGATAAAGATTTTTAAC
>CAZZXJ010000176.1:0-6735 GCA_964657905.1 uncultured Stigonema sp. | reverse complement strand
CCGCCCCTGATATTTCAGGGACGGCTTAGAAAATAATTGTGATTTTTTTAAGTTTGTTACTTGTGTTTGGGTGGGGTGAGGCAGTCATGGCACAAACTCAGTCTCCACAGCCGGATCAATTGGCTAATCAGGCTTTTGCTGCTACGAATGAGGGTGATTTTGCCACGGCTGAACGGTACTGGACAGAAATTATTGAGCGATTTCCTGAGGTGGCAGCTATTTGGAGTAACCGAGGCAATTCTAGAGTCAGTCAAAATAAGTTGCTTGAGGCGTTGGCAGACTATAACAAAGCGGTAGAACTTGCGCCGAATGTGACTGACCCTTACTTGAATCGCGGTACGGCGTTGGAGGGTTTGGGAAGATGGTCAGAGGCTCTAGCAGATTACAATTATGTTTTAGAACTTGATCCTAAAGATGCAATGGCATACAACAATCGCGGAAATGCCAAAGCAGGTTTGGGGGAATGGGAGGAGGCGATCGCTGACTACAAAAAATCCGCTGAAATTGCCCCAAATTTTGCTTTTGCCCGTGCTAACTATGCTCTTGCTCTTTATGAAACTGGTCAAGTAGACAAAGCAATTCGCGAAATGCGGAATATTGTTCGCAAATATCCCCACTTTGCTGATATGCGTGCCGCCCTCACAGCTGCCTACTGGGTACAGGGACAAATAGGTGAAGCCGAGAGTAACTGGGTGTCAGCAGTCGGACTGGACGGACGTTATAAAGATATCAATTGGGTGGCAAATATCCGTCGTTGGCCCCCCAGCATGGTAGCAGCTTTGGATAAGTTCTTGAAACTTAAGTAGAGGTATTTTCACGAATTATCTTAGAAACCTCAGCAAACAAGGAAAGTTTGTTGAGATATTTTCTTGTTTGTTGGGATCAAGAAATAGACTGCATAAGTCACATTTAGTGATATCTATTAAGGGTCAGGTAGTAGTTGTCAGACTAATCTAATCTCGAAAAAAGATGGTGGGACTCATCAGACTAACAATAAGTATAAGAGAAGGAAACTAGACTATGACTAATTTTGGACTGATTTGTCCTGCATCAACTGGTCACCTCAACACTATGCTCCCCTTGGGGAAAGAACTTCAACGACGCGGTCATCGCGTCACCTTCTTAGGGTTCCTTGATGCTCAATCCAAGACATTGGCCGCAGGATTGGAATTCCGGGCAATTGGCGAATCTGAGTTTCCCCATGGGGCGATCCCACAACATTTGACTCACCTAGGGAACCTGAGCGGATTCGCTGCATTGCAATATACTGTCAGTTTGCTCAAGCAGATAGCAGCTGTTATGCTGCGGGAGACACCAGCAGCAATCAAAGATGCTGGTGTGGAAGCACTGTTAGTAGACCAGATTTCACCAGAAGGAGCAACTGTTGCAGAATTTTTGAACATTCCCTGATCCAACAATAATTAGACCAGAGTCTCTAGACGCGGTAGTGTTATTTAATGTGTTGGAACATTGTGATAATCCTTGGGTGGTTATCCGAAATATTTACAGTTGGCTGAGAGTAGGTGGCCAGTGTTTTTGTATGGTACCTAGCACTCAAAGATTGCATGATGCTCCTGGAGATTATTGGCGTCCACTTCCAGACGGAATGCAAAAGTTATTTCAAGATTTCTCCCATCAAAAGTTATATATTTACGGGAATCCTCTAACAGTTGTAGCAAGTTTTATGGGAATTTCAGCAGAAGAGTTATCGCTTGAAGAACTGGATGATTTTCATCCAGATTACCCAGTAGCAACTTGCATAGTTGCGATGAAATAATTCTACACTCTGTGAGATCAACTCAAGCTAGTCTCAAGGATTGGCTGATTTTGAGGGTTTATCCCTTTTACCACCATCCTTACCCCCTCTGCTGGACCCAATAGAGCACCCGCACTGGTTGTACTGCTTTGCCATCTGCCAGCAAGACAGCACAGTCGCCAAAACTATTTTCATCTCAGATCAACTCAAGCTAGTAAGGGAATGACACGGATTATGCAACTTGTGTCATGCAATTAAGAACTCACAGGACGTATCATGAGGTAATGAGATGAACATAGATAACACCATGAGTGGAAGGGTTGAATGTAGTGCTACCTGATGAGGTCTATGAAGTTATCAAGGGCTTGGCAGGAACAAAAAGACGCTCTCAAAGCCAAATGGCAGCAATTTTAATTGAAGAAACTTTAGCAGCGCGCAATTTGCTGCAAAAATCCCCCTCACCTGATCAGGGCAAGAGAGCAGCATGAACGCAAGCACCATTGACCCGCTTACCCTGCCATCACTGCCATTGGCGCTCGTGCTCGCCAGTAACGAACCCTTGCGATTACTCAAAAAAGTATCAGCTACGCTGGGGACAATTTTGGAATAGAGGTATTAAATTATGGTGACAACAGCAAAAAGTGCCGAAACCAGGATAGTACTCGAAAACATTAGCTGGCAAACGTTTAAAGCTATGTTAGCTGAGACGGGTTCGGAGCGTAAAAACAGACTTGCCTATGACGATGGAATAGTAGAAATCATGTCTCCACTTATGGCACATGAGAACTCCAACCGCTTAATTGAAGTTTTTGTTGGGGTGTTGTGTGAAGAACTGAGTCTGGAAATTAAACGTGCTGGTTCGCTGACTTTAACACGCGATGACTTGGAGAAAGGGGGTGAACCAGACAGCAGCTACTATATTCAAAATGAGTCCTTAGTTAGGGATAAGGAAAATATAGACTTAGCCACAGACCCACCGCCAGACCTTGTGCTTGAAGTGGAGTACTCACGTTCTGCCGTAAATAAATTGACTCTTTACGCTTCAATGGGCATACCTGAATTCTGGCGATACAACGGTAGCGTCCTGCGGGTTTACGAACTCAGTGGCAAGCAATATTTAGAGGTTCAAAGCAGTCCTACCTTTGCGAGAGTACCAGTGAAAGAAATTCCGAACTTTATCCAAGCGACTAGAAAGAATGGGGAAATAGCAACTACTCGTGCTTTTCGTACTTGGGTTAGGAGCTTACAGCCATTTTCAGGTAAATAGACCACAGCCAAAGAAAGTTTTTTTTGAGCAGACAAAAGTTTCCAATTCATCAAGTTCACCAACTTCTGGAATCGTCTCTGGTGGGTAAGCATCTGGCAGCACTTCTCCTACAAGTTTTACCCAGGTAATCAGCGTTGTATGATGCACGCCTGTTACCCGTTCAATAGGCCGAAAACCCAAGACAAGATCTGAGTGAGAGAACCAGGCTGAAGATAAGAGAACTGCGATCGCTATCCACAAGATTTGCAGTCCGTGGCAACGATGACAGTGCTGCAACAGACTCCAGTTACTATGGATTGGGCAGCGTGAGGTGGCGATCGCACCTCACGCCACTCAGAGAGTCTACGCACTTTACATGGTCAATAGTTGTAATGCATAAAAAGCGTAAGTAAAAATTTATGTACACCCAACTTTCATTTTGGTCAGAGTCAAGAGAAAAAAGTCAGCCAATTTGCTTGCAACTACCTATGCCTGATGCAGAAGTCATCCTGTAGTGCAACTTATTCGATAAAATCGAAAGTAACCATTTGTTTTCCCAGTTGTGTAGCACTATTGATTGGCGACAAGACTCAACAGTACTCTTCGGTAAATATGTTACTTTACCACGATTGACTGCTTGGTATGGAGATGAAGGTAAGTCATACACTTACTCAAAAATCAAGATGGAACCTCAGAGATGGACGACTACGCTAATAAAAATAAAATCTCAAATTGAAGACGTAGCCAATACAAAATTTAACAGTGTGCTACTTAATGTATATCGTCATGGTAAAGATAGTGTAGCTTGGCATAGTGACGATGAGCCAGAGTTAGGTAAAAACCCAGAAATTGGAGCTGTAAGTTTTGGTGCTACTCGTCGTTTTATGTTTAGGCATAAATATCAAAAAGAATTAAAGTTTGAAATTGAACTAACTCACGGGAGTTTTCTTCTAATGAAAGGAGTAACTCAACATTTTTGGCAACACCAGATCCCAAAAACTAGTAAACTTATTCAACCAAGAATCAATCTTACTTTTAGAAAAGTAGTCTAAATATAGGCATTGTAATGGTTATTTGCACCTACTCTATGGAGCGCGATACGCATGGACGTGTGCGATTGCCGCAAGCCTGTGAAGGAGTGCGTCTTGATGTTAAGTTATGTTAAGCCAATAGCGAATGTGGCGATCGCGTTCCTTCCGTGAATCCGGCAGATAAAATGGTTATTGTCATCAAATGCCACCTATTAGAATAGAATGTATTTCTGAGTAAAAACTCCGTAATTGCCATGAATCGCATTCTTACAGCATCAGAACATTTGATGTGGTTGTCATACAAGAACAGCCCAGAAAATGTTACCTTGTCGGCAACCATTAAAGGGTCATTTACCATTGATTTATTAACTGAAGCTCTGGCTTGGTTACAACTAAGGCATTCTCGGTTAAGAGTTAAAATAGTCACTCTTCATCAAAATCAGCCACAATTTTCCTTAGAAAATGTTCCGCCTATTCCACTGCGAGTAATTGAGCGACAAGGAGAAGAACATTGGTGTCAGGAGATGGTAGAAGAATTACGTCACCCTTTAAGTTGGAGCGAAGAACCCCTACTACGCGTATTGTTGCTGCACTCACCTGATGTTTATAACCTAATAATCACTTTTCATCATTGTATTGGTGATGGTTTATCAGGAGCTTATCTTATCCGAGATATCTTACAATTTATTGGTGAACCAGACAGCCCTCGTGAGCTTTTACCAGACTTGCCTCCTGTTGATGAAATTATCCCTGATGTTACCAAAAATTGGGTTGATGAATATTTAGATAACTCGATAGAAGCGGAGTCCATATTAACAGCAAATTATCGGAATAATCTGGAATTAAATAATTCAAAAATATTTCCAATTCGTCTTTTTCATTGGACGCTATCTTCTGCAGAAGTTACCAAACTTTTAGATCGCTGTCGAGCCGAGAAAACTTCTGTTCACGGTGCTTTATGTGCTGCATTTCTTTTAGCGATCGCTGCTGAAATAAAATCTCTTGACGAGATTATTCTTAAATGCCATACACCAGTAAATATCCGCAACTATTTGACAATTTATGTTGGCGAAAATCTGGGAGAATACATTACTCGACCAGTCACCGCTCATCGATTAAGCCAGAAGACCGATTTTTGGGATTTAGCGCGTGAAGTTAAATATAAGCTTAATCAAGTGGTAGAAGACAGAAAATTATTTGACGATGTACTAAAAGCAAAAGCCTTATTATCTAGTAACTCTAACAAAGGTGAGAAAACTTCAGATGCCAGAGATATAGGAGGAATGGATATTGCAATTACTAATCTGGGGAATTTAAATATTAAACAGCGGTTTGGCAAATTACAGCTACAGGAACTTTATTTGATGGCTACGGGACCAAAATCTCTACCACTTTTTATAGGCGTAGCAACACTCAAGGATAAGATGTGTTTTATTTGTCGTTACCAAGAGTCTCTTTTACCTGATACAAACGCCTACAACATAAAAAACACAGCTATGGAACAATTGCTTACAGCCCTTGTAGATGTTGGGTAGCGAGTAGCAAAAGCATCTCTCAAAAAAATGATTAAGCCTAAAAATGTATATCGTGGACACGCAATAGAAAAAGTTAGTCACGGTAAAAGAGCCGTATTTAGGACAATTATCAACGAAAAAGAGTGGTCTGCCATAACTGAAGCACGAAGTAAAAGCAGTCATTGATGTTTGGATTGATGAAGGAGTGGAACCTCAATAGGACAATAATGGTACTTTTGACCATCAATGCGAACTCAGAACTCATAGGCTCTTGTACTCAGAATTAATAAAGGGTACTTGCACCATAATTTTCACTTTATGCGAGCATTTGCCTCTGGTGTCGCTTGAATGCGCGAAAATGGTAGAGTTAAGAGCTAAACGATCGCGAAAAATGTAAATAAGACATGGCTGACCAAAAAGATAAAGCTCAAGAAAAAAACCGCCTTGAACAGCTTCAGTCAGAACAAGGCAATACGGATTCTAAACACTCTGGCGGTGCTGGCGCTTCTGGAGGCAACTCGGGTGCAGGTAAATCTGGCGCATCAAAAATTTCTGCCACTGGTACACCTGATGATATCGAAAAAATTGATGAGGAGTAAAGCTGACTCCGACGACGAGTCAAGGTTTAACTGCGTCGGCTCTCATTAGTAACGAGGGGGAAACAATGGTGGATTGAATACCTTATTATTCAGTTCACCGCAACGTGATCGATGTCAGCCTTAATTCCTCGATGTCAGCCTGAACCTTAAGATTTTTAGGCGATCGCACCCTCGCGCTACAGGTTTTTGTTAGGAAATCACATTGATTTGCTGTTGACCAACTGGTACACAAGGCTAAAAGCACGCTCGACATTCAGTTAACTGCAAAAAGTAGGCAATCGCAGTCATTACAACCGAATCGCCTAATAAATACTTATTTACTTAAATACTGCGTTACTGCATTGATTACTGCATTAAGTATAAAATTTCTGGCTTGCCCTCCGTGGGGTTCTGGTAGCAACCGCTACTTTTGATCTCGTTGACAAAAGTTTGTGGTTGATTGACTTTTTTGGTTGATTACTTTGTCCTGGTGTCACAGACTCGATTGCGAGATTGATGGTATTTTATTTTTGCACAAACTCCTTTATGCCAATCGCAATACAAGCTATGACACTCAATTTATATTTACTGCGACATGGAGAAACTACTT
>CAZZXJ010000175.1:0-10428 GCA_964657905.1 uncultured Stigonema sp. | reverse complement strand
TTTCCCTCCGTAGGGGACTGCGTTAGCGATAGCGAAGCGTTAGCCGGTACTCCGGCGTCGGGACGAGCGTCACCCGAAGGGCGTTGGACACTGCCCACCTACCCCTTCCACAAGGGAGGTGCAAGATGTCACTTTGGAGAAGCGAACCGTGATATCATGTCCGGTAAATCACTTATAATTCCCACTCCACCCCACCCCGCCAAAGCTGTGCTTTGTCTCCCCTCCCCGCGTGCGGGGAGGGGTAGGGGGTGGGGTGCTTTTATTATAAGTAATCAAGCGGACATGATATGAGTTATAACTCTTAACTCCTAACTATTTCACTTGTGTCACCCGCCAGCTAAGTTTCAGGTTAACCCAAAAGTTCCACACGGTAGCAACTGCGATCGCAATGAGATTGGCGATGTAAGCGTTGCGAATCATGAAATTGAACACCAAATTTAATACCAGCACATTCAACACTAATCCAGCTAGACAAATCATGTTGAATTTTAAAAACCGCTTCAAGCGCTGACGCCATTCCTGCTGTTGCATAGTGATATCAGCAAAAGTCCACCTGTCATTCCACAAGAAATTATTGATAATTGCAATTTCACCAGCAATGATTTTGCTACGAGTTAGGGGTAAACCCAAAGTAGCCGAGTCATGAAGCAAGTAAAGCAGTGCCATATCCACAAAGACCCCACTTAGTCCCACCAAGCCAAAGCGGACGAAGCGACCAACGGGGAACCCAATGCGTTGGCTGAGGTGTCCCAATTTACCTGTAGAAAGTCGCAAGCGTATTAAGTGGTGTATGTACTCTGTATATTGCTTCCATGTCACCTTACTTTCACCCTCTTGACGCTCACAGAACACGTAGCCAACCTCGGCAATTTGGTCGAGGTTTCCCCGACCGATTACCTCAAGCAAAATTTTGTACCCTACAGGATTAAGTGTTGCACCAACGATTGCTCTCCGGCGTACCATAAAATAACCACTCATGGGGTCTGAAACCCTACCCAGTACTCTAGGCAGGATCATCAATCCCAACAGTTGAGCGCCACGGGACAAGAAACGCCTGACAAAACTCCAACTACTTACCCCACCGCCTTCTACATGACGACTGGCGACTGCTAAATCTGCTCCCTCTTCAATAGCATGTAACATTTGCAACAGCACTTCTGGTGGATGCTGTAAATCCCCATCAATCACTCCTAGAACACGCCCCCGTGCTGCTTGCCACCCACGAATCACCGCTGAAGAAAGTCCCCGTTCATGTTGGCGTCGCATTACGCGCAACTGCGGGTATTCTCCCATCAGGGACTGGGCAACTTCCCAGCTACCGTCTGGACTATTGTCGTCTACCACAATCAGCTCGTAGTTTCCTAGAATAGACTCATCCAGTAAGCTACTCAATATCCTGACGATTTTTGGGATATTTGCAGCCTCTTTGTAAGTGGGAATCACTAGAGAAAAGTGAATGGGTTCATGACTTCCACTTACGGGGGTAGGTGGCAAATCAGAAATCAGCAATGGACCAGTGGGTACTGGCAAAAGAGATAATGGTTCGATCATACTCATTTAGGTATGATTATGTGAGAAACAACTTTTCAGTTCCAAGCACCTCGGTATGCTACCGAAATATCACTATCAACCCCTTCAAATTCCTCAACAAAATTCGGTAATTTTTACCGTGACTTTGTACGCTTGTGACAGTTTCCGTAATACTACCCGCAATAGTGGCGGTGGCGATGGGTATTTCAATGTTTTCTGTCTGTTAGTTTGGCAATGCTCGCAGGAGTCAAGCAGGTCGGCAATCTCACAGATGAGCGTCGGTGAAAGTGCCGAATTCTCCACTTCAGGAGTGCCCCTTGCCAAAAATATTATCTACCAGATTTAATATAGTACGCGTCGGCAAACTTTGTTCGCATAGCTTCTTAATCAGTTTCCAATAGGTGGCGCTAGCGCCACACGCCGAGTCCCACCACCACCGACGCTCTTGGATCCATTATTATCGACAATATAAAGCGCTTGGAATAGCTTTGTAAAGTCATCATAGAACTTTCCACTTGTGCCCCCAAAATCGTAGCCGAAGGTTTTGCGAAACTCCTCAGGAACTCCTTTCTCCACTGCTAAGTAATGAGTGTCCCAGCCTGCGTCATCAACAACGTAAGCACCGTAATCTTGCAAGGCATGAAACAGCTTTTTCCCAGGAGGTGTTTGCAAGTTGAGACTTGCTGCGGTTACTCTAGGAGGAATTGCTAGCAGCGACCCTTGCACAACAGCTGAGTTTTTACCATGATACTGGTTAGCTGCATTGCTATCTGCACGTTCTGCTGGCCAGCGATAACCGGGAATAGACTTAGAGTAGTAAAGGTATTTTTCCCCCCAAATAATAACTTTCAATGCGTGGCGAATCGGCTGATTACTGGTAAATTCACCTTTGCGAATAGAGCCACCAATAGCAGAAAGACCTGAACCAAAATGCGATCCGCCTATTCCATCTCCATTAATATCTACGTCAGTAGAATAATGGTAACCATAGAGTGGGCCTCCAGGTTGACAACGAGCTAGCGGTTCAATCTGCACTAAGGTTTTACCATCAGGTCTCAGAAAGGCTGAAGCATTGTTAGGTGTGGAGCCTTGCTTAGCATCTGGAACAATTAAGTCGTCTGGAATGGGCAGTGGTGCGATGCCTACAACTTTAGTGCCTGTACAACGCCCCTGACCCCAAGCACCAGGCTCATGTAATTCACGCAACGGATCGCCTTCCTTGAGCTTGAAGAAGTACTCTTGATCTGTCGAAACAAAGTTTGCCTTTTGAAGATTTGCTGGTACGTAACGCGCACCTGAGCCGATGGGCATATTCCAAGGCGATGTGGATGAAAATGGCCAGAGAAACTTGTCTCGTGTGGGGGTTTTGCTAGGAGTCGCTATACTGCCGAGAACAAGAGCGAGAACTACACCAGCTACAAATACCAGTAGACTATACCATCGCACGCGGCTTGCCAAAGATCGAAAAATGTTCATGAAATAGCCACTCCAAATCGATTATCGGATCTGAGACTGTGGTAGTGTAATTTCCTGCTGTGGTTTAAGCACCAAGGAGATGCTAATTACCAGTACCATATCTTACAATTTTTGTGACTGTTTATATTTTTACAAATTTAAGCTAAGAAAAAGTTAAAAATAATCAGGTAGTCAAACACTTACTGCTGGCGCACAGGGACTGGGGCAAGTCAAAACTGGCGATCAGGTTTGAGCAGACGCGCCTCAGTTATCACGCATTGAATCTTTTCAATAGTGAATCAGAAGTGATGGAGCTAAGCTGTCTCAAAACTATACTGGCTAAACAGATAGCTAGGAAATAAACAAAGAAAGTTACAGCGACGTTTCCTCGGAAGAGAATAAAGTCGAATGAGTACATAAACATACCATGGAGAAGATACAGTTCAAAGGAATTTTCCCCAACAAAACTCAGAAAAAGAGAGGCTCTCTTGAACTTAACTAGTAAAGACACCAATGAACACATACTGGCTGCATAAAAAATAGCTGTAAGACTGTTAACAATGCTCCAAACAATGTTATGATGCTTGCCAATAATAATGTCATCAAAGACCCATCCAAGGTAGTTAAAGGATACGATTACGATTGTTAAGCATAGAGAAATTGTTTCGATAGGGTTATTGAATTTGACATTTATTTTCAAAACGAAAATTAGATGTGCTACAGCAGCTATGCCAAGGATCAAAAAAACTATTTTTGTGGGAATTACTAAGAGAATAACAGGTGTTATAATACTCATTAACGTTGCGATTTTTCCGCTTAGCAAATCGTTAAACCTTTCGACTACAAATCTAGAATTCAACCCTAGCCAATAGCCCAATGGAAAACTGAGAGCATTCGCTTTCCAATAGACAGGAATTTGTGGAATAACGACAAATACTGTAGATACGGAACATAAAAAAATAATTTTTGTTTGATTTGATAAGTTTAGCCGAAACACAAGATTTGTTAAGCAATACCAGAATAAAATAAATACTATAAACCACATATTTCTATCTACATTTGATATATTAAAGAATATTTCTGCAATATCAAGGAGAAAATTGCTTTTTTTGTGTAGAAGCATATGGTTTAAAAATATTTCCATTAACATAGCAAATACAAGTGGTACGACTACTCTAATAACTCTTTTAGAGAAGAAGTTTTCTATTCCTTTTTTTTCGATAGAAATAGAGAGACCAAATCCAGAAATTATCAAGAATAGCGCCACACCTCCAGCGCTAAAAGCGTAAAAACCTTGTAGAACATTAGATTTTTCTAGAGTATAAATACTCAAATGAGCAAGGATAATTACAATAATTGCTAATCCTTTCATTTGATTTGTCTGTAAAATGGATAATGGTCTATCATCAATAGTCTTTCTACAACTAATTAAAATTAAAAAACTAAATACAAAAAACAAAGATAGATTTAGGATAATTGGCTCGGCAACCTGAATTTTCGTTTGGTCGTGATTTACAAACAAGGATGCTAGCATACAGTAAGTTATCCTAATTAGAATGGTACTGACTTAAGGAAAAAAATTACGCATTCAAGCAATTGAGAACTGAGCGCGGCTTCTCCATCCACCCATAAGCTTTGGTTCTAAGTTTCTTGACCCTAGATTCACAGCTACCGGACTCAATTGGGGATATAGGTAAGATTTTAAGTCTAAATTTATACTTGATTTGGAAATGAACGTTTTTTATAAAGTTAAGAATTCAGAGGCTGTTACAGGATTTTTTATGGATTCAGTCTACTATAAAAATATACTCTTAATACATAGATAGTTGTACTTTACTGAAATAAAATCTTTATTTACTTTTTAAAATAAGTATTTATACTTTTATGTATTAATATAAAATAATAGAGATAAAGTAACGTTTAGTAAAGCTTGACTAGATTACATAAGATAACAGAGTCAAAGCCGCTCAAGCATTTGTTTAGCTGAAAGGATGCTGGGGATCGGCTTACAAAAGCAAAACCTTTTTTTTTCAGTTGAAGAGGTAAATAAGGGAGTGAATTGGCAAACCCTTACACAAAATAATCGACATTACGATCCAAAAGCGATCGCTAGTTACTACCGCTACCGTCCTTGGCTTGCTTGGGCGCGGGCGTTCTCAATTATCTGGAGTTTTGCTGGATTTACACTGAGTCTCAAGTGGGATGAATGGCAAAATCAAGTAGAACACAACAAGTTGAAACGCGCCTCCCAGTTGCGGCACTTGCTCACTCGCCTTGGTCCTACTTTTATTAAAGTTGGTCAAGCCCTCTCAACCCGTCCAGATTTGGTACGCAAAGACTTCCTAGATGAACTCGTGAAGCTGCAAGATCAGTTGCCAGCTTTTGATGATGCGATCGCCTATCAGATTATCGAAACCGAACTAGAACGTCCAATTAAGGACATTTTTAGCGTTTTTTCGGCTAGTCCAGTGGCGGCGGCTAGCTTAGGTCAAGTCTACCGTGGTCGATTATTCACGGGCGAAGAAGTGGCGGTGAAGGTGCAACGCCCTAACTTACGTCCGGTGCTTGCACTCGACCTTTATCTATTACGTTGGGGGGCAGGTTGGCTAGCTCCTTGGTTACCCCTAAATCTGGGTCACGACCTCACTTTGATTGTGGATGAGTTTGGGATTAAGTTATTTGAGGAAATTGACTATATCCATGAAGCTCGCAACGCGGAAAAATTTTCTCACAACTTCCGTAACGATCCCCAAGTCAAAGTGCCAGTTATTTATTGGGGTTACACCAGTAACCATGTTCTAACCTTGGAGTGGATTAACGGCTTCAAACTCACGGATACTAAAAGCATCCGCAAATCGGGTTTAGATCCAGAAACGATTATCCAGATTGGCGTAACCTCAGGGTTGAAACAGCTATTGGAATACGGTTTTTTCCATGCTGACCCCCATCCAGGCAATTTGTTTGCCATGCCCGATGGTCGTATGGCGTATATTGACTTCGGCATGATGGATCAGTTGGATGAAACCACAAAAGAGACTTTGGTGGATGCACTCGTGCATCTCATCAATAAAGACTACTGTGACTTAGCCCTCGACTTTGTACATTTAGGTTTTCTCACCCCAGACACAGATATTCGTCCGATTGTACCAGCATTAGAAAAGGTTCTGGGAAATGCCCTTGGCAAAAACGTCAGGGATTTTAACTTCAAAACCATTACCGATCAGTTCTCAGAACTGATGTATGACTATCCTTTCCGAATTCCAGCACAGTTTGCTTTGATTATTCGCTCTTTGGTGACGCAGGAAGGTATTGCCCTCAGCCTCAACCCGAATTTCAAAATAGTCGAAGTGGCTTATCCTTATGTAGCAAGACGCCTGCTAACAGGCGAATCTCCTGATGTGCGCCGACGGTTGCTAAATGTGCTGTTCAAAGATGGTAAATTCCAGTGGCATCGATTAGAGAATTTGATTGCGATCGCTCGCACTGATCATAACTTTGATGTGTTGCCAACAGCCCAGCTAGGTTTGCAATATCTGCTTTCTGATGAAGGAAAGTTTCTTCAGCGACAGTTGGTGCTTGCTCTTACTGAGGATGACCGACTCCACACTGTAGAAGTCCAAAGTCTATGGAACTTAGTTAAAGATGACTTAAAACCGACTCGTTTATTAAATGTAGCGCTCGGAGTTTTGACAGAGTTATCAAGAGAAGGTACTGCTGCTATCTTACCGAAAACTGCCACTGCTTTTAGTAGCAAGCAGTAATAAATGGCTAATTGCTAATGGCAACGCCATTAACAATTAGCAATTAACAATATCAATCAGGAGTTTTCATGTATTACTATCCATTACAACCACCTTATGTTCTACTAGCAATAGGAATCTTTGCCGCATTAACTTGTGGTATAGCGTTTGCCGGAACGCTGAAATTAATTGTGCAGAAATGGCGAACTGATGGTGCAGAAAATTCCTCCGGTTCTCGTTTGTCAAGTAGACAATTGCTTATACCATTTCTGGGAATCACTATTGGTCTTGTGATGTTTCTGTGTTCGGGTTTTGAGATATTTGGCTTTCCACCCCTTCTTGCCTATGCCGTTGGTGTACCAGTTGCGCTTCTAACTAGTTTGCTAGTTTGGTTCCAGCTAGGAAGCATGCTGACTTACGTGGAACGCCAAGGAATGCATTCTCTAAATTTAGATTCTTGGAGTTAGAGAATAGCGCAACTCCATGGGATGCAATACACGGACAGGGACACAACTTTGTTGTGCCCCTACAACTAACATCAAACCATCTCAGATGATGTTTGCACTACTTGCTGAGGTTGGGGCTGAAACATGAACAAGGAGTATACCACATCTCGGCGGATATTGGTCATCATATCCAAGAATAGTTCGTATCCCTCGCTCTTATACTCAATTAACGGATCTTTTTGACCATAACCCCGCAGTCCCACTGATTCACGCAAAGCGTCCATTTGTTGCAGGTGTTCCCGCCATAGGGTATCAATCCGTTGCAAAATAAAGAAGCGCTCGGCTTGCCGCATCAGTCCTGGTGTAATTTGGTCAATCTGTGCTTCCTTAAGGTCGTAGGCGATGCGTACTTGTTCATGGAGGAAGGCTTTGAGTTCGCCAACTGACATATCCTCTAATTGGGTAGCCTGCATGTCCGCCAACAGATAGACAAATTCTTTGACTTTCTCAACCAACTTATCTAATTCCCACTCTTCAGAAGGTAAGTCTGGATTGATGTAATAGTCAACGATGTCATCCATGGTTTTTTCAGCGTACTTGATCACCTGTTCTTTCAAGTCTTGACCTTCTAGCACCCGACGCCGTTCGGCGTAGATGGCGCGACGCTGGTTGTTCATCACCTCATCGTACTCAAACACCTGCTTACGGATGTCGTAGTAGTAGGTTTCGACTTTTTTCTGAGCACCTTCCAAACTGCGGGTAAGCATCCCAGATTCAATGGGCATATCTTCTTCCACGTTGAAGGCATCCATTAAGCGGGCAACGCGATCGCCACCAAAAATCCGCAGTAAGTTATCCTCTAAACTCAGGAAAAATCTCGTCGAACCAGGGTCACCTTGGCGTCCAGCACGTCCGCGCAACTGGTTGTCAATTCGCCGTGACTCGTGGCGTTCTGTACCAATGACGTGCAACCCTCCCAAGGACACTACCTCATCGTGTTCGCTGTTAGTGAACTGTTCGTACTCGTGCTTGACACGGTTGTAAGCTTCCCGCAATTTCAGGATTACAGGGTCGTCGATGGGGGCTTTTTCTGCCGCCACAGCTACTTTGTCTTCCGCTTCCAGTTCTGGTAAGTTGCGCTCACCATACGAACGCACAGCAAATTCCACCGCTTGTTTGAGCAACTGTTCTGTTTCTTTAGAAAGCTGGATGGGGAAAACCTGTGGCGAAGCCTTCCAAGTTTTCACTTTTCTGCCTGGAACAAAGCCTTGACCGCTACCAGTTCCCATCGGTAAACCAGCTGCCTTGTGGATGCCAAAAGTATCTTCATCTTCCGGCTTGACAACCCGGGGCATAAAGTATTCCCGTAGTTTCAGACGTGCCATGTATTCAGCATTACCACCCAGGATGATGTCAGTACCTCTACCCGCCATGTTGGTGGCGATGGTAAGAGCACCTTTGCGTCCTGCTTGGGCTACAATCTCCGCCTCGCGTTCCACGTTTTCAGGTCTGGCGTTGAGCAACTCGTGGGGAATGCTCTCGGCCTTAAGTAGCTTACTGAGATATTCTGATTTTTCCACGCTCGTGGTTCCCACCAGCACCGGTCTGCCTGCTGTGTGCATTTCGGCGCATTCTTTAGCGATCGCCCCCCACTTACCTGCTTCGGTCTTAAAAACCATATCAGACCAGTCTTGACGTCTTCTGGGTCTGTTGGTGGGAGTTAGCGCTACTTCCAGTTTGTAAATTTTTTCAAACTCCACTTCTTCGGTTTTTGCCGTTCCCGTCATTCCACCAAGTTTAGGATACAGCAAGAACAGGTTTTGATAGGTAATCGTTGCTAGGGTTTGAGTTTCTGGCTGAATTTCTTCCCCTTCTTTCGCTTCAATTGCCTGGTGCAGTCCATCACTCCAACGTCTTCCTGGCAAAACCCTACCAGTAAATTCGTCTACAATAACTACTTCCCCGTTGCGGACGATATAGTTTACATCGATGAGGAACAGTTCTTTGGCTTTTATGGCGTTGAAAACGAAGTGCGCCCAAGGGTCTTCTGGGTCAAATAAATCTTTTACTCCCAAAAGCTCTTCTGCTTCGGCAAAGCCTTCATCTGATAACAACACGTTACGAGCTTTTTCATCCACCTCGTAATGCTCATCTTTTTTCAGCGCTGTTGCTATTTGGGCAGCTTGCAGGTATTTTTCAGTTGGTCGTTCTACCTGTCCGGAAATAATCAGCGGTGTCCGCGCCTCATCAATTAAGATTGAGTCTACTTCGTCAATGACACAATAGTTAAACGGGCGTTGCACCACGTCTTTCATGTCTGTCGCCATGTTGTCGCGCAGGTAGTCAAAGCCTACCTCGCTGTTAGTGACATAGGTAATGTCGCAGTTGTAGTTTTTCTGGCGTTCGATTGGCGTCATTGTTTGCTGAATTAGCCCCACGCTCAACCCCAAGAAGCGATGCACCTGTCCCATCCATTCCGCGTCCCGACGAGCCAGGTAATCGTTCACAGTGATCACGTGTACACCTTCGCCCTTTAGGGCATTCAAATAACTGGGTAAGGTGGCGACCAGGGTTTTGCCCTCACCGGTTTTCATTTCAGCAATTTGCCCTGTATGCAGGATTATACCACCTAAGAGTTGGACATCAAAGTGCCGCAACCCTAACACTCGTAGTCCAGCCTCCCTTACCACAGCAAACGCTTCAGCCAAGATGTCGTCTAGGGTTTCGCCTTTGCCCAGGCGCTGTTTAAACTCTGCTGTTTTGCCCTTTAACTCTTCATCAGAAAGGGCTTTAACTTCTTCTTCTAAGAGGTTAATTTCAGTAATGGAAGGTTGGTATTTTTTCAGCTTACGAGCGTTGGGGTCGCCCAACAAAGTTTTTAGCATGGCAGATTATTCAACAGAATCAAGGGGGATGGGAATTAAAGGTTTAGCATTAGATTATAAGCACTTAACCCAACCAAGTTTTTCTAGTTGTGGATGGGTTGTAAATGAGAATTGGCTCCTAAATCACAAATAAGACGAGCCAATCGGGTTACTAAATAATTGCTTTTATCTCATGGTTGTATTTCGACTGTCTTTATAGTATCATTTCACCCCTTGATGACGCAGTGAACTCCAACCGTGCAGAGGTAGCGATCTCCCGCCATGGGAAGTAGGGAATGGGGCATGGGGCATGGGGCATGGAATTTTACGAATGCGAATTCCTCATACAACGAGATCCAAGGAGCAATGCCCCAAATGCGCTCAAAAAATGAG